>NZ_JPYA01000187.1 GCF_000750005.1 Geobacillus icigianus
TTCAACTGTAAATACAGCTTGTTGTACCGTCAACATGCGATTCACCTCCTTGTCTATCAATATTCACATCATGGACAGGAAAAGCAAAAAATATTCAGCTCACTTTATGATGTGGCTGAATAGTTACTTTTGACGTAAATCTCATCCGTAAAGAACGGGTCTTTCAAGAAAGAGAAGTTCATCTCCACGGAGATTTGGCCTTTATACAACTTCAAGATCTCTTTTGCCTCCATCGGTTGACCCTTCCATTCCTTTGGAACGGTCGTAACAAGGACAAACCGGGACGCTTTCCGTCTCGCCTGTTCCCAAGCGTTGGGGTCGAATTCGACGCCAAGACGCACGAAATACAGCGTCTCCATCTCGGGTTCCGCCCCTTTTTTCGGTCGTCCGCGCCGTTTTTTCGGGCGCACGATCTCTTCGACTGCGGCTTCCACCCGATGAAACTGGGGGCGAAGGGACGCCTTGAGGGAGGCCAAGGCTTGTTCGGCGTCTGCCCGACAAGAGAAGGGGTGGCGTTCCCAACGGGCTTGTTCCTCGCGAAGAAGCTCCGCTTCTTTGGTCCGCTCTTTGTCGAACGTCTTTCCTTTTCGCTGGTCGAGCGCGCTCGATTCGACGACGATCAGCCGAACCGGATGGCCTTCATAAGTCGAGGCCGTTTCCCATACCCGATACGCGGCACCGTTTTTCTCCGCCAGCGTAAAGGGGTCGCTCCACGGGATAGGAGGCGAATCGGCCTCCGCCAATGCCTGTTTCACGATCCGAAGCGACGAAGGGCCCCGCGTGATCAAAAAGGCATTGGCAGCCTTCGTTTGCGTGAGTGTGTCTTTCGTCATCGCAGCGGAATCCGCCATGTCAATCCAATCGTCTCCGATCTTGGCTTGCTTCAGCTGTTCATGGACACGGGAGAGCCCCTCGGGATTCCACGTTTTGTCCGGCACGTTGCCGTCGTGCACATCGCCGGAAAACGGGATGCCGTCTTCGTTGCCGATCAGCCCGAAACCGATTGGTTTTTGCCAACGATGGTGCCGGTTGTAGCCATGCGTGATCTGCAGGGCCTCTGACGAGACCGATTCATACGCGCCGTAAACGGTCTTGTCCGTCGTATCGGCGTGGAAGACGCGAAGAGAGAGGCCTTCTTTCTTGTAGATCTGCACGAGGCAAGACGAAAGGACTTGATGGATATTCGCCTCATACAGGCGATCCAAATGACGCGCGATGGCATCGTCGTTGAACCAAGACGGCTCCAGCCCTGGCCGAATCAGCTTCGGCAAATCGATGTCATGCGCCCATTGTTCCAAATGAACGAGCGCTTGCCGGCCGCTCAAGATATCCAGAACGATTAGCTTGACGATATCGCTGGCTCGAGTTTGGCATTGCGGATTCACGGGAACCAGATGATCAATCAACTGAGGAAGGTCAAGATCTTTGAACAGGGCGCTTATTATATTCAAATAAGAACTTTCATAAATGGCCCGAATTCGAACGTCCATGATGGGTAAACTCCTTTGCTTTCCTTGTGTTTCAAGGTTTGATTCGACAGGAAGATAAAAAAATCCTCCCGATTTTTGTCGAGAGGGTGCGAAATGTGAGGTATAACAACGCATCCGCCGGACTTTCCTCAGGGCCTAATTCAAGAACATCTAAATATTCATCAGGTGATACCCGAGTTCGACAGTGACTAGGCAAACAAAATGCCTCTCATCCCTTGATACCAAAGGGACGAGAGGCATTTGGGCATACGTTGGGCGTGTATCTAGGTGCGAGGATGGATGTCTAGAATCTTCGGAGGGGGCTCCAGCCCTAGAGCCGCAAAGAATTGAGCCTATTTAGTCGTCAGTTCGGTTCATTGATTAAGGTCGCCGTTTTTTGAAGAAAAATGTACAAGCATGAGACGTTCGCATTCGTCTCTTACGTTCGGCCACGATTCATGATGGAGTTAAGCTACGGTGATTCCATCTTTCTTTTTGCGTGTAACTCGTCGTATGTACATGTCTATATTATAACCGATATTCAGCTCTTTTAAAAGTTAAAATAGGTAAGTCGTGTGCCTATGGAATTCGGCGTTTTTTTCTAGGGGCCACATCGTGAACTCCTTGATATCACAGCATTTTGGCCATTTTCATTTGCCTAAAATGGCCTCAAAACTGTCGAACTCGGGCGACAGGAAGATAAAAAATCCTCCCGATTTTAGTCGGAAGGGTGCGAAATGTGAGTTTCGTGATGCCCATGGAAAGGAGATTCGCGTCGTAACGAATGTCTTTGACGTATCGGCAGAAAAGATGGCCGACATGTATCAAGAGCGTTGGGCAGTCGAGGTCTTTTTTCGATGGATCAAGCAATACTTGAATGTACCTACCTTATTTGGGACAACAAAAAACGCCGTCTACAATCAGCTGTTTGCGGCGTTCATTGCCTATGTGTTATTGAGATGGCTATATGACCGAACAGAGAAACGAACGCAAACCACCCTCACGTTCATTTCTTTCGTTCGTCGGGTTTTATTTGGGCAACTTCCTCTCGATTGGAAATCAGAGATGGTAGCTGTCTTATTTGAGCATGCCCATTTTTACGGGAGAAGTATTCATAATTTTGGATAATCAACAGCCGTGATCAAGTACAACTTTTGGTGGAGAATCCAAAATCTTTATAGCGATCATTTCTAAAACGTTTATTCACTTAAGCAGCAACGAGTTTTCTTCGCCTTGATCAGGATCAGTTAGCTTTAATAAAGCGGATTCTAAATTTGAATCAACATTTTGTTGCTTTTTAAGAGTCAATATATCCCCGTCAAAAATTAGCTTTCCTTTATTTATTACCAATATTCGCTCACATAAATCTTCCACAATATCGAGTCTGTGCGAAGATAACAAGATCGTTTTATCATTACTCATAAATTGCAACAGGAAGTCTTTTGTTTTTTTGGTTGATAGGGCATCAAATCCTGTCATAGGCTCATCTAGCAATAACACTTGCGGGTCTGGCAAAAGCCCAGTAATTAGAGCTAATTTATTTTTCATGCCAAATGATAATTCTTTGGTGTAAATATGTCTCTTCTCACTCAAATCAAATACTTCCAACAGAAAATCGGCACGTTCTATAATTTGTTTTTTGAGCATGCCGTGTAGCCTTCCAACAAACAACAACGTTTCCTCAACCGTTAGCATATTATATAGATATAAATCTGAAGGAATGTATACAAGCTTTCCTGTCACCTTTCGGACACCCTTGGTAGGCTGTAGTAAACCAGCTAAACATTCAAGCGTGGTTGTTTTTCCCGCTCCATTATGTCCTAAGAGCCCAACAATTTCTCCTTTATTCAGTGTAAACGTTATATTTTCGATTGCGAATGAATCAGCACCTTGGTATTGAACACTCACATTTTCAAGCGATAATTGTCCCATTATATTTTCCATCCTTTCCACCAAGGATATCTCATTACTATGAGTAAAATCACGCTCCACGATAAACTTGTTAGCAGGATACATCCGATTGAATACTGAAAGAATGTTTGCTCGTTTAATCGATGAGCATACAAAAAAGCACCCGAAGTACCAAAAACAGTTATATTTATCAGTTCATAAATCCGCAAAATAATTGACTCCAAAATATTCGCCTTATCAGAAGTACCGATCCTTGATTCATCTTCCCAATCAAATCGTGGAAATATGACATTAGCAACAAGAAAACTTAAACTCGATACAATAGATATTAATAATAAACTAACAAAACCAAATGTGATAACTTTTACATTCGCTTTAATAGCAATGGTAAATATTAAGGAAACCATAAAATTAATAAGCAGTAGAAATAAAAAGTGCAGAATAAATTTAGCCTGAAATAATTTGAATGGATTTTTCAAATGAATCAATAGGACTTTGATCATTTTCCCTTCTGCGTCAATACTTGTTACACGGGTTACCATATTGCCAGCAAAAGCGGTGACTAATAATTGAAAAACAACAATGGTCGAAAAAGATACCGCATCTATTCTAAACCATCCAAGTTCACTAACAGCTAGGCTTATTCCCAAAAACAATGCAGCTA
>NZ_JPYA01000188.1 GCF_000750005.1 Geobacillus icigianus
CTACTCTAACCTTCATATCGTTATACTTGACCATTAACTCCAACTTTCTAAATCTCTCTGGATTTCTAAATACTACATTTAATGTTTCAGCTTTCATTCCAGATAGGTCTATTACTGTTTCTGGTCTAGCTTTTACTCTTAACTTCGCTACAACCATACCATCTTCATTATATACCTTGACATTTTTACGTCTTAAATAACCTAATAATATAATGAAAGGAACCGCTGAAACTATCGGGATGATCGGTAAATCTTTTGATGGCTTACCTTTAGGTTTATCTTGTGATTTATCTTTTGGTTCATCCTTTGGTTTTTCTTTCGGTTCATTTTGTGGCTTATCTTTTGGTCCGTCCTTTGGCTCTTCTTTAGGTTTAATCGGTTCGATTACAAAGTCAATTCGTTGTGTATTCACTGTTTCGTTTAACTCAATTGACTTCCGCACCTCATTAGATACTTGAACTACTTCTTTTATCCCTGAATTAACATCGTTTACATCTTTATAAGCTATAACCTCTATTTTTGCTATTTCTTCTAATGTGTACGGATTTTTTAGGATTACTGTGTGCTTACCTAATTCCACATTTTCAAATCTATACTCACCTTTTTCATTTGTATAGGTGACTCTTGGTTTAGAGTGTAATTCAACCATTACCCCTTCAATCGGATTACCTTCACTATCGATAACTACGCCAAATACTGTTCCATATGCTTTTTTCGCTTCATACCTGAATTTTACTATTATTTCCTTACCACTATCCGTCACTCTTACTAACGTTAATGAAGGTCCTGTTACCTCATAACCTTCAATTTTAGGTGCTCTCACCTCGTTATAACCATAACTTAAATTCGTTAATTCTTTTTGCATTAATACCTTGCCTGTTTTATTATCTACTGCGATTACTGTTACCTTATCACGCTTTTGTATCTTTAGCACTGGCTTCGGTTCTGGCTTCGGTTCTGGCTTCGGTTCTGGCTTCGGTTCTGGCTTCGGTTCTGGTTGTGGTTGTGGTGTTGGCTCCGGTTGTGATGCCTCTCTCTCATATAAGAAAATAATTTCCTTAAAGAAATCCGTCATTGTAATAATAACTGTTTTAACTGCTTCACCAACTATTTTATAATCTCCTATCTTTTCTTCTGCCGTATACGTGTACTCACCTACAGGTACGTTCTTAATTTCTTCATCTTCTTTAATCTTTTCCATCGTCAACATGTCTAAAAACTTTACAATGATATGACCTATTAATGGTTTTACTAAAGGTACACTTTCAAAATGAGCCTCTACCGTTTTATTGCTGTCCATATATAATGGTAAGTAATCACCATTTACTTCAACTCCATCCACTACCCACTTTACAAACCGATAACCTAATTTTGGTGCAGGTGTTAAAGATAAACTCGTACCCCCTTCATATGTTCCTTCATCACCTGAACCATACGTCTGCCTTGACATTGTAAACTCATTTAATACATTTACTTCGCCTTCACCCACTATATTTACTGATAACTTGTATTGCTCTAGCGGTACAAAATGAGCTACTGCCGTTTTATTACTATCCATTGTTATAGTAATGCTAGGTGAGAAAAACTCTGTTCCGTTTACTACCCATTTATCAAATCGATAACCAAAATTCGGTGATGCGTACAAATTTACTTTGCTTCCATTATCGTAATTATATGTTCCCACATAAGGCGATACATACCCCTGACCTTCCATATTAACTGTTAAAGTCCATTTAGCAACAGGTTTATAGTAAAATACCACTGCTGCATCTGGACTGCCATGACCTAACACTGGAACTGAATACGTTCCTAGATAAATATTACCTTCATACACATCTACATCGGTATAAACATAGAAAGGATTATTACTTTCTCTGACTACAACTAAATCTCCACTTGCTGAATCATAAGATAATACAGCACCATCCGTTTTATATGGACTATTAGGAAGATTTGAATAACTGTCATGCGTTACAAAAGAAAATTTTCGGCTACTATTCTGTATACCTGTAAAACCATCCCTACTTTTTATACCTAGAACTGGTTTGATCACTGAAGTAAATGCTTTACCTATACCACTAAATTCCTTTTCCAAATCATCATCTAAAATGTAACCTGCAAGATTCTTCGCTTTATATTTCCTAGTCTCGAAATTCCCTACATCATTAACGATATCGTAACTGATTAACTCATTAGTACCCCGAACTCTGTACTCTACTTTAACTGATGACGATTGAATAAAATTAAATGAATACTGTGGTCTGTAATCATTCTCACCATAAAGTCTTTGCACGTACTTAGAAGGTATTACTGACGTGATATTTTGAATAAAATTATGGTCTACCTTAATTGCATACACTTTGTCTGGGTCGAAAACTGAAGTATTTAAGCTAGTTAGATAATTGTTCGATACATCTAAAAACCCTATAAATTCTGCGTTTAAACCATCAACATTTTGCAACTTATTATTAGAAAGGTCTATTTTTGATTCCACTCTCTTTAAATTACTTAAAGGAGAAATATCCGTTAATAAGTTGTTTTGAAGATTTAATGCCGCATCTGAATACAAGCTTGCCGCTCCATGAGCTGTTTCCCTAGTCACATATTTTAAATTCCTTAAACCCTTTATATCCTTTAGCTTGTTATCGTTTAAAAATAATGTTCGAACAGAAGTTATTTTATATAAAGGATCTACATCTTCGAGTAAATTACCCGAAAAATCAAAGTTAACTGGAATATCACTATACTTAGTTGCTACATCACCAAATATCTCCATACCTTTTAAGCTTCTGATACCTCGATTACTAGCATTGAAATTTAAAGCACCATTCAGTTTAATTCTTGCGTCAAGCTCTGCCATACTGAATGTGGAATCTGATTTACCTTGCCAACTTGGTAAAGCACTCATCCACTCCGCAAAGTACTTTGCTAAATTCTCATCAGGAAATACTTCATTTATTTTAAGTCGTTGGTCTGGCTCAGGAACAGGTGTTATATCTATAAACGTGTATCCACGGTAATTAGCTACCTCCTCCACCATTGTTCCTGCATACCCATATACTTTTAAATCACTAGGGTTCGTTTGATTTCCCTCTACTGCCCAATAATCAAAATAGACACCAATTAAACCATTCGATGTTTTTTCCCATGAACCATTCACTGTTATTGATGTTAATTTGTTAGAACCAAATGCATAAGAACCAATTGAATTTACCCCTTCTGGCAGATTTACTGATGTTAAGTTATTACCGTAAAACGCAAAGTCCTTAATTTGCTTTAAAGATTGACCAAATGTCACTGAAGTTAACTCGTTCCCTACAAAAGCAGATTCTCCAATTAAAACAATCCCGTCAGGAATAACGAATTCTGTAAAATCGTTATTCATAAATGCACCAGTTGGAATTTCTGTGATTGCATTTGATAATGTTACTTTTGTTAATTTGTTATCCGCAAAAACATACTGACCAATTGATCTAACTGAATCAGGTATTACTACTTCTGTTAAATTGTTATACCCAAACGCCCTCTCTCCAATTGTTTCTACTTTTTCTCCGATTATTACTGAAGTTAATAGGTTAGAACTAAAAGCATACTCTCCAATGAACGTAACATTGTCTGGTATTCTAACATTAACAAGATTATTTGCCCGAAAAGCATGAGCCTCAATAGTAACTACACTCTCAGGTATGTCTATACCCGTTAAATTGTTATGAGAAAATAAACCTTCACTAATAGTTGTAAGACCAACTGGTAGTTTCGCAACTTCAATGTGATTGTCAGCAAACGCATATTTTCCAATATCCGTTACACTGTCAGGTATATCAATACTCGTAAGATTGTTAACAGAAAAAGCATGATCACCTATCACTTTTACTGAACTAGGTAAATTTATAGAATCTATATTGTTCTGAGAAAATGCCCTTAAACCGATATACTCTACACTACTCCCAATAGTTACAGAAGTTAAATCATTATCAAAAAACGCCCAATCACCTATCCGAGTTACACTCCCCGGTATGTCTACCGAGGTCAACTCATTACCCATAAACGCCTGATCACCTATCAGTTTTACACCCTCTGGTATGACTACTGATCTTATCCCACTGTTTAGAAAAGCATTTTCAGCAATCTCTACTACCGAATAACCATCTATCGTACTTGGAATAACTACATCTTTATCCGTTCCTATATACCTGAAAATAGTTACCTCGTTATTTTCCACAAAATACTCGTAATCATTATTGCTATTGTATGACATTTCTGATGTATTCTCATTTGGTGCAGATTGCTCTGCATTGGTATCTGATTCTGTTATCGCTTCTCCTGTGGCTCCGTCTGTTACTTCTCCTGCTATTGCTTCTTCTGTGGTTCCTCCTGTTGATTCTCCTGTTGGTCCTGCTGTTCCTCCTGTTCCTTCTGTGCTTCCTTTATTCGGCGTTTCCGTATTTGTTACCCCCGACGCTTCTTCTGAAGCTTCTCCTGTTCCTGTAGTAGTTTCCGCATTCTGATTATCTGGATTTTCCGTTCCTGCATTAACCTCTTGATTCGCTTGGCTTTCTTCTTCACTGCTCACTGCACCCCCACTTCCTGTTATTTCGCCAATCGAACCACTTACATCCTCAGCAAGTACCCCTATCGACAATACATTCATCACTAAACCCATTACCAACATGCACGATATGAACTGTCTGCTACGCTTCCTCAACTTTATCATCTCTTTCAACTCCCTTCTTTTTAAAAAGGTGAAATTTTTATTTCCTAGTACTTATAAACTTTCTCTCTCTGCTTGTCTTGAATTTCTACAATCTCTGGACATCTTCTAAATTTTTTCTTACTCCAAGAACTGTCCGTTTTTCTTAAATTACTTTTGAAAATAAAAATAATAAAAGCAGTACCCTTTATGGCACTGCCGTGACATGATTATCACACTTACC
>NZ_JPYA01000189.1 GCF_000750005.1 Geobacillus icigianus
AAAGAACGGGAAACAAATGATGAAGCGTACTGTCTGTCAAGTACATGTTGTGGGGATGAACCTTAATATTATATTTTTACTAAATTTTGATTGTTAGGGGGGATGTTATGCGTCCAAAAAAAAGAGTTGGCCTTATTGTTCCTGCCGGAAATACAACAATTGAAGTGGACTTCTATGAACACCTTTCACAAGTAGCAACTGTGCATGCAACAAGAATAGCAGGTCCTAGTGGTGTAGAATCGGAGGAAGGAATGGACCTGTTCAATTTACATATCGAAAGAGCTGCTAATGAACTTGCTCGAGCTAAAGTGGATGTAGTGGTCTACGGTTTCACAACCGGGAGTTTTTACAGAGGTCAACAATTCACTCAAGAACTTTTGAATCGAATATCTAAAACGGCAGGTGTTCCCGCTGTAACTCCTTCTTCAGCAATTCTTAAGGCTCTACATTTTCTTAATGCTAAACGAATTTTCATAGTAACTCCTTATACTGTCTGGAATAATACAGTTTTGATAAACTATCTCCAAGAAACGGATTATAAAATTGTTGGATTGAAAGGGGATAGTCGGAACCCAGCGCAAGCAATGAAAACACCTCTATGGAACCAAGAACCTGAGGAAATTGTTGAACATATTTCGGCTCTAGAAGGCTGGTGAAAAAACGCTGTTTGCCTTGATCGATGATGGAACGCGTGAACATAGAAGCTGATGCAACCGGTTTTTCTATTTAAGAAACGATTGCGAGAAGCGGTTGCGTGAGTAAATCACCAGCCTCCTAGGCGTTTCAGCATTTTCTCGGGTGTAGTCCACCAACCGGGCAATGGCTTGAGTGATATCGTTTCGATCGTTGTGAAAGCACATTGGCGATGACGGTGTCTTTCCGCCATTTCCACAAGCGTTCGATCGGGTTCCGTTGCGGAGAATAGGGAGGAAGGGAAATGAAGTGAACACACGGTCCTTCTTCCTGCAAACACACTCTCACCATTTTGGTAATTCGGGCGTTATCCAGCACTAAGACGATGAACCGGTCCGGGGCTCCTTTCGCCAACGTGTCGGTCGGCCGGGTGTAAATTAGCACATTATTTCAGAATCCCTTTTTCAAATTATTTCAGGCGGATTCCGAAATAATGTGCAAAATTTTTGCGGATTGTTCCGGATTTTGCACATTCTTTCGGAACGTTTGCACGCTCTTTCAGATGAAGATTTCCAGCGCGCCTGGTGGACCGATGGAAAAGAGAAAGCACAAAAGAGGCCGATTCGGCCCCTTTCGTGCTAATACCCCATTTCCTCTGTGGCCATACGTACCACTTCTTCGTCAATGACGTCCTTTCTCAGCTGATACCCGTACAGCAGGCATGTCGTAGCCAGCGTGTTGATCACCCGAGGCCATCCCTGCGACTGCAGGGCAATCGCCTCTAACGCCGATGGAGTGAAGATCGGATGCTTCGCCCCGGCCTGTTTCATCCGATGCTCGATGTAGCCCGCCACCTCCTCCTTCTCGAGCGGTCCCATCCGGCATCGCATGATGATGCGCTGGTCGAGAGGGCGGTGCTGATTGAGCCGCAGCTTCCCCTGTAAATGGGGCAGCCCGGCTAACATCAAGACAAAGGGGTTGGTCGAATCCATCTCAAAGTTGAACAAGATCGCGATGTCCTGTAAAAAGGCATCCTTCGCTAAATGCATCTCGTCCAATATCAACACCGGTGTGATCCGCCGTTCATGATACAACCGCTCAATGGCTTGCTGGATTTGGCGAAAGAGATCCACCTTGCGATATTTCGGTTCTTCCCCCAACCCAAGGGCCAGCCCGCGGTAAAAATCCATCACGCCTCCGGTCGATAACGGGAAGTAGACCACGTGATACAAAGAAGGGGACAACGATTCTTTCCACGCCCGAAGGGCGAATGTCTTGCCCGCCCCCGGTTCTCCGGTCAACAGCCCGATTCCCCGGGTTCGTTTCACGTACTCCAGCGCCCGCAGCGATTTCGTTTTTCAGAATAACATTTCGACCAACACAACGAGCGATGGCAATCCTTTTTTTACCATCGCTAGTCGTTCCGTATGACGTTACACGTAAATGCTCTCATCCATGCCCAATCCCTGCAGGATCCTTCGCTGATCAGGGGTGAGCGGTTTCCCTAACGCGCGTTGGATGTGCCCATCCGGCAGCTCCAGTAGGACGACTTTCACATACCGGAACAACTGAAAAATCGCCTGCCCGGTGGGTCGGGTCAGTTTCCGGCCTCCCGCGCCCTTGAATGGGCGTTCCGGGGTGATGAACGGACGCACCCGGCGCTGGAAGACGCGGTAAATGGCCAAGGCCAACAGAAACAAATCACCCAATACCGCGACCCGTTCTGGTTTTTTGACGCAAATCTCATCCGTAAAGAACGGGTCTTTCAAGAAAGAGAAGTTCATCTCCACGGAGCGTCAGTGTATCTTTCGTCATCGCAGCGGAATCCGCCACGTAAATCCAATCGTCTTGGATCTTGGCTTGCTTCAGCTGTTCATGGACACGGGAGAGCACCTCGGGATTCCACGTTTTGTCCGGCACGTTGCCGTCGTGCACATCGCCGGAAAACGGGATGCCGTCTTCGTTGCCGATCAGCCCGAAACCGATTGGTTTTTGTCAACGATGGTGCCGGTTGTAGCCATGCGTGATCTGCAGGGCCTCTGACGAGACCGATTCATACGCGCCGTAAACGGTCTTGTCCGTCGTATCGGCGTGGAAGACGCGAAGAGAGAGACCTTCTTTCTTGTCGATCTGCACGAGGCAAGACGAAA
>NZ_JPYA01000190.1 GCF_000750005.1 Geobacillus icigianus
ACAAAAAAGAGAAAAAAGATCAATAAATTTTAACATAAATTTCTGTAGATGAGCAAATTTGCTAACATAAATTGACGACTAAACAAAAAAGGCTCTTCACCAAAAGTTGTACTTGATTTTTTCATACACATCTTACTTATGCATCTACGAAAGAACAGGAAATCAATCATTTTTTGCCTACACCTGTTCAGAGAAGTTCACCGTCTGTCAAGTACACGTTTTGGTGGGGCTGACCCAAAAGGTCGCCTTCTTTCAAGATAGACACAACATATAGTGCGGCAGAAGCAGTCAGTACGTATATATGGCGGCGAAAGAGGGCGTCCCGGTCCTTTTGGAACAACCTCACCAAATTTTGTAATTTAGTGACAAAAAAGAGAAAGCACTGACGAGACCCTGGCAATCATGTTAGCGGTGAAATCAACATGAAGGAGGTCTCGTAAGTGCTTTCTATACCACTAGGATTGCCAGAATGTAAAGTGATTAAACAAGAACTTCATTCCTATGGTTATGCGATTCATGTAGAGAAAACAGAGACACAGGAACATTGTCCTCATTGTGGGTTTGCCACTTCCTCTGTCCACGACAGACGGACAAGAAAAGTACGGGATTTGGCGATTTTCCATCAACCTGTGTACTTGTTCGTAAAGGTAAAGCGCTATCGGTGTTGGAATTGCTCTCAAGTGTTTTCCGCCTCTTTGGAATCGATTGCACCCAATCAACACTATACTAATCGATTTTGTGAGTACTTGTATGAACTTTGCGAAGGCTCCACCATTCAAGAGGTGAGCCGAAAGCACTGTATTCCATATACAACATTGGAACGCATTTATTACTCCATCGCATCAAAAAAAGCAAAAGAGCGTCAAACAGCGACGGAGGTATCTTCTCCAGAAGAAATGGTGCTTAGCTTAGATGAAATCGCGGTAAAAAAAGGACATCAGTATGAAACCATATTGATGGATGCCAAAGCTGGATCCGTCATGGGAATGCATGCCGATCGCCAATGTGACTCCGCTATCCACTTGTTGAGCCAAAAGGTCCTGTCGAAAGAAAGGGGTCAAACGGTGATTCTTGACATGTGGGAACCTTATCATAAGGCGGTTCGTGCCCTGTTTCCATCTGCTTCGATTGTCATCGATAAGTACCATGTGGTTCAAAAAGTGACACAAGCCTTGGATCAAGCAAGAAAGGAATGTTCCCCTTTGAAAAAGGCCCGATATCTTCTCTTAAAAGGCTGCGAAAAGCTTCGTCAGGACCAACGGCATCGATGAGACGATATCTTGGAGGAGTATCCGGTACTTTCCATTGCCTATGATCTGAAAGAGTTGTTTCGGGATTTTTACCGAACCGATGGATATAACGAAGCAAAGGAACGCTTGGAAGAATGGATTCAGTTAGCCAAACAGAGCCCTTTTGCTTCTTTTCAGGAAGCAGCCAACACGCTTGAAAGGTGGAAGGAGCCGATTCTTTCCTACTTTTTGTGTCCCTATACCAATGCCCGAATCGAGGGAACGAATCACAAGATCAAAAACATCAAACGCCGGGCATATGGCTATCGAAATCGGGAACGGTTTCGTTTGCGTGTATTTCTGGAGTGTACAGGGAACACTACAGGTAGTCAGGCTACCTAAACGCTCCCTTCTTCCGCTATCGGTATGATCGTTGGTAGAATGGAACCCGTCAAGGAAAGCACTTGACTGTTTCCATTCTACCCACTTCGTGGTCTGTATGCGGAAGAAGGATCTGGACTGATGAACCTATTTCATCCAGCTAACATGTTTCTAGGATTGAGTGGAAATCACAGAAAATGGTGAAGAACCGAAAAACATATCCATTTATTACAATATTAGATTCTCTAAAAACTCACAATTATGTTGTTGGAACACTTAGCGGATTTCTCCTTTGCACCGCCCGCCGATCAAAAGAAAAATCCCCGCCAACAGGCAGGGATGCAGAGCGTCCGCTATGGCAAAAAAATTTTCCCCGGATTAAGAATGCCGTTTGGGTCAAACAATTGTTTCAGCCGCTTCATCCATCCTACGGCATCGCCCTTTTCCTCGCGCAAAAACGTCCGTTTGCCGATGCCGATGCCGTGCTCGCCCGTGCACGTGCCGCCGCGCGATAAGGCGTAGCGGACGATATGAGCATGCACTTGCTCGATTCGCGCCATCTCCTCGGCATCGTTCGGATCAAAAGCAAGCACGGTATGGTAGTTGCCGTCGCCGACATGGCCGAAAATGGCGGCGGTCATGTTCTGCTCGTTGACAAGCCGGCGCGTATCGGCGATCGCCCCCGGTAGCTCGGACAACGGCACGCACACATCGGTCGAGAGCATCGCCTTGCCCGGATAGGCGGCTTGAATGGCGAACGCCGCATGGTGGCGCGCTTCCCACAGCTTGGCGCGAGCGAGCGAGTCGGTCTCGACCACAAAGGAAACCGCGCCTTCGGACTCGCACAATTCTTTGACGAGTTCCGTCCCATCGTCCACGCTTGCCCGGCTGCCGCTCAATTCGATAAACAGCGTCGGCTTTACCGGATAATCCGTCTGTTTGTATGCGTTAACCGCGGCGATCGTCGCCTCATCCACGAGCTCAATTTTTCCGGGCTCAACGCCCGCTTTCAACACGGCAAACGCCGCCTGCGCCGCGGCCTCAAGCGTCGGAAAGCACGCTTTGATGGCCGTTGTTGCCTCCGGAATGCCGTGCAGGCGGACGATGAGACGGGTAAAAATCCCTAGCGTCCCTTCCGATCCGACGAACAAGCCGGTAAGATGATAGCCGGCAGACGATTTGACCGCCAAGCTGCCCGTTTGGATGACCGACCCGTCGGCAAGCACCACGTCAAGGCCGAGCACGTGATCGCGCATGACGCCGTATTTGACGCTGTTCGTGCCACTGGCATTCGTTGCCGCCATGCCGCCGATCGTCGCGTCCGCCCCCGGGTCGACGGGGAAAAACAGCCCGTATGGCTTGAGCGCTTGATTGAGCTGCAACCGCGTCACCCCCGGCTCAACGATGGCAAGGAAATCGTCGGGTCGGATGTCAACAATGTGATTCATTTGCGTCATATCGAGGCTGATGCCGCCTTCAACCGGAATGACATGCCCTTCCAAACTCGTGCCGGCGCCAAACGGCGTCACAGGGATGCGGTGCTCGTTGGCAAACGCCAACACTCGGCTCACTTCCTCCGCCGTTTTTGGAAACACGACGACATCCGGTTGGCGCGGCGTATGGTAGGCGATGCCTTTGCTATGGTGCTCAAGCACCGTTTCGTTTTGGCTCACCCGCTCTCGATCGCCGATCAGTTCCAGCAGCGATTCATATACACCCATCGCTCTCCCCCTTTTGTCTATCGAATGGCCCGGCCGCACCAGCCCCCTTCCATCACCGGGCGCTGGGCAGCCCATCCGTCAGTAGCGCAGCAACGTTTCGATTCCTTCCGCGATACGAGCTGGATTCGGCAGCCAATCATCTTCCACCGACGGCACCGGGTATGGCGTGTCATACCCGGCGACGCGCACGATGGGGGCTGAGAGGGCGAATAGCGCCCGCTCGCTGATCAAGGCCGCCACTTCGGCGCCGAATCCGCTCGTTTTCACCGCTTCATGGACGATCATCACCCGCCCCGTTTTTTCGACCGAGGCGAGGATGGCATCGATATCGAGCGGCTGAAGGCAGCGCAGATCGATCACTTCCGCGTCAATCCCTTTCGTCCGCATCTCATCGGCCAGTTTGGTGACAAGCGGTACGGTTGCCCCCCACGTAATGATCGTCAAATCTTCTCCTTCTTTCACGACCCGCGCTTGGCCGAGCGGAATCGTGTACGGTTCTTCCGGCACCTCCATCCGAAACGCCCGATACAGCTTCATCGGCTCCAAAAACAGCACCGGATCATCGTCGCGAATGGCGGAAATGAGCAATCCTTTCGCATCATACGGATTGGATGGCATCACGACTTTCAAGCCCGGAGAATGAGTAAACAGCGCCTCCAGCGCATCGGAGTGCAGCTCCGGCGTCCGCACCCCGCCGCCGTATGGGCTGCGCACGACGATCGGGCACGAAAACCGCCCGCCGGAGCGGAAGCGAATGCGCGCCGCCTGCGCAGCGAGCTGGTCCATCGCTTGATACACAAACCCAAGAAATTGGATTTCGGCAATCGGCCGCATGCCATTGATCGCCAACCCGATCGACGTGCCGATGATGCCGGATTCAGCCAGCGGCGTATCGAACACACGGTCAGGGCCAAACTGCTCCAGCAACCCGTCCGTCGCCCGGAAGACGCCGCCGTTTTCGCCGACATCCTCGCCAAGCACGATGACGCGCGAGTTGCGCTCCATCTCTTGGCGCATCGCTTCATTGATCGCTTCGATCATCGTCAATTCAGCCATTTATTTCACCCCTTTTGCCTGCTTGCGCCGCATCACTTCCGCTTTTTGCTCGGCAAGCAATTTCGGCGCCTCGCTGTACACATAATCGAATACATCGGCAATGGAACCGGATGGGCTGGCAATGGCGGCCTCATACGCCGCTGTCACTTCCGCGTTCACTTCCGCAACGAATGCTTCTTCCTGCGCCTCCGTCCACAACCCGCGCCGCGCAAGCAGCACACGCACGCGGTGGAGCGGATCTTTCCGCCGCCACGCTTCGACTTCTTCCGGCCGCCGATACTTCGTCGGATCGTCCGCCGTTGTATGCGGCCCAAGCCGATACGTGAGCGCCTCGATCAACATCGGCCCTTCCCCGCGGCGCGCCGCATCGACCGCCTGTTTCATCGTTTCATACACCGCCAACACGTCGTTGCCGTCAACCAGCACTCCTTTCATCCCGTAGGCAAGCGCCTTTTGCGCGATCGTTCGGCTCGCCGTCTGCTTGGCGTACGGAACGCTAATCGCATACTGGTTGTTTTGACAGAAAAAGATGACCGGCACGTTGTATACCGCGGCAAAGTTCATCGCTTCATGAAAATCGCCTTCCGATGTCGCTCCGTCGCCGAAATAAGCCACCGATACGTGCGGCTCGCCTTTCAATTTCGATGCCCACGCGCAGCCGACGGCATGCAGCGTCTGAGCGGCAATGATGATTTGCGTCGGAAAAATGTTCACCCCATCCGGCATCCGCTTTCCCGACAGGCGGCCCTGCACGTAATGGAAAAACTGTTCAAGCGGCATGCCCTGCAACAAACAGACCGCCACTTCGCGGTAGCTCGGGAAAATCCAGTCGTCGTTTCGGAGCGCAAGAGCGCTGCCGACTTGCGCCGCCTCTTGGCCGCTGAACGGCGCATACGTTCCAATCCGTCCTTGCCGCTGCATGCGCAACAGCCGCTCATCGATGACGCGCGCCCGCCGCATCGCTTTGTAGGCGTTAAGCAGCCAGTCATCAGAAAATGCTGCGATTTTCGCCTCATCTCCGCCCCCGTTTTCATCGAGAATTTGCACCATCTCGATAGACAGCTCATTTGGATCGAACATCGAATCCCCTTCCATCATTGATTTGCTGATCACGGCCTGAGTCAGTTCACCCAAAGAAAGCGAACCGACGGCTGCCTACCGAACATCGAGCAGCAGCACTTCCGGATGGCTCAAATAGTGCGCCACCGTCCGCATAAACCGTCCGGCCGGCTCACCGTCAATGACACGGTGATCAAACGTGAGCGAGATCCCCATCATGTCGCGAATGACAATCTCATCGTCGATCACGACCGGTTTCCGCTTGATGGCATGCGCCCCGAAAATCGCCACTTCCGGGTAATTGATGATCGGCTTCGCAAACCATCCCCCGCCCGCGCCGGTGCTCGTGATCGTGAACGTGCTTCCTTGCAGCTCCTTAAGGCGAAGCGCCTGGCGGTGCGCTTTCTCGGAAAGTTCGGCGATTTCAACGGCCAACTCGCGAATCGATTTTTGATCGGCGTCGCGGATGACAGGCACCAACAGTCCCGCCTTCGTCGCCGTCGCGATGCCGATGTGATACCGTTTCTTCAACACGATTTCATTCGTCTCTTCATCAAGCGAAGCGTTAAACATCGGATATTCCTTCAGCGCCCTTGTCACCGCCTTAATGATAAACGGCAAATACGTCAGCTTGATCTGCTCCTTCGCCAGCTCGCTGGCAAGGCTTTTTCGAATCTCGACGAGCTTCGTCACGTCGATCTCGTCCATCCCGGTCGCATGCGGCGCCGTATACACCGATTTCACCATTTTTTCGGCGATTTTTTTGCGCAAACCGCGGAGTGGAATGCGCTCTTCTTCCTCAAACAAGGCATCCAAGCCCGCGATGGATGTCCATGTGGCTATACTCGCCTGCCGTCCTCCAGCCGCGCCGCCGGTCGGCAGGGCATCTTTCTTCGCTTCGTCCCTTGCCGCCACCGTCGCGGCCGCCTCCCGCTCCCTGACATACCGCTCCAAATCGGCGAGCGTCACCCGGCCGCCTTCGCCCGTTCCTTCCACTTCATCGATCGGAACGCCCAACTCCCGCGCCCGCTTGCGCACCGACGGCGCCGCAATCGCCCGTTTGCGGGCCGGACGCGGCGCTTCTCCATGAGCAGCAGGCACAGGCTCCCGAACCGAATCTTCAGTCGGCGCCGCTTCCCCCGCGACCGCCGCCTCGGTTTCCACGACAATCAACGGCTCTCCCACCTTGACCGTCGCCCCTTCCGGCCCAGCAAGCGCCACCACTTTCCCCGCCACCGGCGTCGTCATTTCGACCATGGCCTTATCAGTCTGTATTTCCGCAATCGGCTGATCGGCGTTGACGACATCCCCTTCACGGACGAGCCAGCGAATAATTTCGGCTTCATGCAGCCCTTCGCCAATATCAGGCAACTTAAATTCATAGATCATAGCGATATCCCCTTCCTCTTCTTCTCGTATTGCGATTGGAAACAAACAAATGGTGCAGCATCGATGGTGTGGAAATCATGAGGAAATACAACAGTTAAGCGCTTACAATAGATGCGGTGAGAATCGTTTTTTCTACCAAAGCACCCAATTAATATTCCGAATTTTCTAACCTACAAACTTTATGATAGTATATAGATTGTGGCGCTGTCAATATAAGGAGAACGGACATTTTCCACCTGCTTCGACAATCAGCGACAGCCGTCTCTATTATCAAAAAAATAATAACATGATTCCATTCACCCAAAACAACAGGAGCGGATCCAAAACGATGAGGAGGCAGTTTTTCACAACATCATAGAAGGACGTGAAAAACGACTTTCGCGCGCAAATTGGTGGCATTGGTGCAAAAAAGAAGTTGATTCTACATAGATTAAGTTGCCTTTCCGTCAAGGATATGTTAAACGATTTCATTGCACTATATATTAAAAAACCACCCCAGACGGGATGGGCAGAACATTGTAAATACTCAATTTACATAATCAATCACTATAGACGTCTTTTAAAAAAACCAACTAACTTCATAGTCGACCAGACAATAACAAACACCACAATATAGATCGTTATAAAAATAACAACGCCTTTCAAAAAAAGAAGGGGAACACCTTTCCATCCTTCTTTCAACCAACTCATATACAAAAAACACACAAGAAATGCAAAGAATGCAATGTAATTTTTTTTCATAGCTACTTCCTCTTTAGCTCTCCACGAAAAGTTTGGATTTAGCTGCGTCAAAACTTGTCCCTTCTCACGTCATAAGTAGCGATCATTTTGGATACAAACCTATACAAAACACCGGTATATTGTGGTAGTTAACCTTCTCGTTCAAACTTTAAAATCATAAGTGGATAACATACCATTATCTCGGAAACCAAACGTCCTTATTTCTAAATCCCACTTGAAGCCAAAGGGCATAATATGAACTGCCCAAATACCATCTGGTTTTTCTAAATGAAGAAAAAAAGAAAAATGTACAATGGAAAATACTTTTTGTATAGCTTTTTTCTGATCAAGTTCTATCTTCACTCCAAAAATCGCTTCTCCATACGGGTGATGCCATATCATTTCGACAAATTTATCTGTTTTTTGCACATTTGAAACAACACAATGAACAATACAATATTTATCAAGTGGCGTAAAGACTTTTTTAATATCTAAAGGATTGCGATCACTATCAAGCTCGGCACAGCTATTTACACTACACAACTTAATAACGACCACCGCCAATTAACTTATGAAGTTTATTCTCAACCTTCGTTATGCCGTTGTCAATTGCCTTCCCTACTTTTGTGCTGTCAAACCATTTTTCTACTGCAGCGACTTTGTTCATGCTCCCGATTACATAACTTCCTGCGAAATATCCCGCTACCGCTCCCTTGGCGGCCCCTTTTGCAGTTTCGGACGCCACTTTTCTTTCTAACATAGTAAATCCTGTAGTTGCAGCTTTATACGCTCTCACTCCATTGCCTATTCCACCTGTCGCCATCCCAACAATGTTAGAAATCGTATTACTCCTCAAATCGTCCGCTATAGAACTGACTACCCAATGCGCGACTTTTTGGATTTTGTTCATCGTATCCCTCCTAGCGAAAAATTAATTGACAAAATAATCATAAAAAAAAAACATATGTCAACTCTTTTTTAGAATAAATTGTATATAATGAAATGAAAAACTATCTTGAATACAAGACATATGCTGAGATAGCAATTCTAATTGTTTTTCTTCTTTTCTCGCCATTTTCACCCCGTCTTTTTTAACAAGGTAGTGATCCAATCCGGTACAACAAAACCCATTTTCGCTCAATCAATTATGCTAAAATGAAGGACGACGAAAATGAAAGGAGAAGGATCATGGTTCGATTCGCAACAATCGGCACAAACTGGATCACCGAAGCGTTTATTGGCGCCGCGCGGCTCATCGATTCCTTTGAACTCGCCGCCGTCTGCTCGCGGACGGACGAGACAGCGAAGCGGTTTGCGGAGAAGGTTGGCGCGCCGCGCACGTTCACCGATTTACACGAACTGGCGAACAGCCCTGACATTGATGCCGTCTACATCGCGAGCCCCAATGCGTTCCACGCTGAACAAGCGATTTTGTTGATGAACCACGGCAAACACGTCCTATGCGAAAAACCGCTCGCCTCGAATGCGAAAGAAGTCGAGGCGATGATCGCAGCGGCCGAACGAAACGGCGTTGTTCTGATGGAGGCGATGAAGTCAACGCTCATGCCCAACTTCGCAGCCATCCGCGAGCACCTGCCGCAACTCGGCCGCATCCGCCGCTATGTGGGGAACTACTGCCAATATTCATCGCGCTATGACGCCTACAAACAAGGGACGGTGCTGAACACCTTCAACCCCGCTTTCTCGAACGGGGCGATCATGGACCTTGGCGTCTACTGCCTGTACCCGATGGTCGTTTTGTTCGGCAAGCCCCGCAGCGTGAAGGCGCAAAGCGTGAAGCTCGCATCCGGCGTTGACGGCGAGGGAGCGATCGTGTTGGATTACGGGGACATGGATGCAGTCGTCTTTTATTCCAAAATCACAAACTCGCACTTGCCTTCAGAAATCCAAGGCGAAGACGGAAACATGATCATCGACGCCATCCATACGCCGGCGAAAATCGACATTCGCTACCGCGACGGGCGCGTCGAGGACATCACCGTCCCGCAAGACAAACCGCCGATGTATTACGAGGCGAAAGAGTTTATCCGTCTCATCGAAAGCGGGGAACGGGAGTCTGCCATCAACTCGCACCGCCATTCGCTTTGGACGATGGAAATCATGGACGAAGCGCGAAGACAAACCGGCATCCTCTTTCCCGCCGACGAGCGATAAATGAAAAGTTCCAACCGGGTCTGTGTAAGGACCGGTTGGAACTCTTTTTCAGGCGGTTCTTTTGCCTCATCGGATTCCGTTGATAAGCAAAACGGAGTAGCGTGTATGTGCACCCAACCAAGGACTGAGGACCGAGCTCCTTACTGGAAACCACGGTGTCACCTTCGGCTAAAATACGGGCCAAGCCATCCGTTTTCGTGCGTAATGACAAACGTCCAGTTGAACTCGCTGTCCACCACGTATAGATCGACCTTTTCGTTTTCCATTGCCAGATCGGCAGCTTTCAAACCGGAAGCGTCCTCCACTTTGAACGCATCGTCGCTGTGTTGAAAGAAAAGATAGCAGCACGTTTTCTCTTCTTGATCAAACGCCGTCTCCGCTTCTTCTCCCGTTAAACAGTCTCTCATTTCATAGCTGAACACATGCCATAAGTAGCCGTTGACTCCGTTCCGATTATGAAGGTGGATGTGTTGTTTTTCTTCCGCAGTCAAATGGCCGGCAAACACCTTTTCCCACTGTTGTCGTAATTGCTCCCCGAAACCGGACTGTTTGCTGATTTTTATGTTTCGGCGAGCTAACTGATGAAATAACTCCATTCGGTTTCTCCCCCTGTGACCTGATGTGGCACCGCCTTCATTGGTGTGCTCATTTCATCTGTCAGCACGTGCGATGGATCGACAAGATGGCTTCTCACCATCTTTTTCGCGCCGAGCGGTTTTCGTCCGTTCAGCCACTTCCCTGTTTCCGTCCGCACTTCGATGAGCAGCTGCCGCGCACCCTATGCGCGACAGTTTCTGCGCCTTGCCGCCCCGTTCCTATTCACCCGTCTCGGCAAAACGGCGGAGGCGCGCGCCAATTTCATCGCGCACGCGGCGGAACACCGCGAGTTTCTCCTCTTCTGTCCCTTCCGCTTTCGCTGGATCATCAAAGCCCCAATGGACGCGCTTCACGTGCGGCGGAGTGACCGGACAATGGTCGGTCGCATGGCCGCACAGCGTCACGACCAAATCGGCGCGGTTCAGCAAGTCCGGGTCGATGACATCAGACGTTTGCTTCGAAATATCAATGCCGACTTCCTCCATCACCTTGACGGCATTCGGATTGAGCCCGTGCGCTTCAATCCCGGCGCTGTACACGTCCCATTCATCGCCTAACAGTTGCTTGGCCCAGCCTTCCGCCATTTGGCTGCGGCATGAGTTTCCCGTGCATAAGAAATAAATGATTTTTTTCTTCATCGTTTCATTCCACCTTTCGTTTCGGTTCACAACCATCCACCATCATTCACCTCGCTGTCAAAGATCAGCACCCGCAGCGGGCCGCGGGATTCGCTGTCTCGATTTTGCGAATGTTTTCGCCTTGGTCCGGAACGTACGACAACACCGCTTGCAGCAGGGAGTAGTATTCGCTTTGCGGCCGGAGCGAATCATACACCCATTGCCCCCTCCGCTTGGAGCAGCCAACTTACGCGAATGCCAGCTAGTCGAAAATACCACCAGCCGCTCGTACACACAGCACTCCCGCTTATGCAAAATCGCCAAAATCGTCAGTCGTGTCGGGTCGCCGAGCAGCTTCAATACCCGGGCTGTCGCTTCCATCTCCATCGCGAGTTGCGATGTATAAACGATTGACTTATTGAAAAACGAACATCCCTCATTGAAACGGTCACGCCAACCAACGATTGCTTCTGTCAATGAACATATAATTACGTGCTTATATAAGTCAATAGCGATATACCGACAAAAGCAAGAAAAGCGGGCGTGCCGCTCCCAGCATGCCCGCAAATGTTCCCCGCCCTCTGCCGCCAACACACCTTAGTCCATCCGCTTTTTCGCCGCCGACAGAAGGTCGATCGCCTTCGTTCCGACTCCGACAAACGTCTCCAAAATCGCCTGTGCCCCGGCAATCGAAAAAATGAAAATCAGCGGCATAGCGATAGCCGGAATGAAAAAATAGCCAAGCGCGATCAATATCGCGCTCCACACCCCCGCGCACCAATAACAATTCAACAAGTAGCCAAATTTGGAGGTCGGCACTTTCTTGATTTCCGTATGCCCGTCCTCACTTTTGACTTTTTCTTTCTTCATAAACGGATTGCGCAGAAACTCGGTAATTTTGTCAAACACAATCAAATGGGTAAACCGATAGCTGGCCAAAATGATCATGATGTACGTCATCCAGTCGAGTTCACGAAGCATGGCGAGTCCCTTTCTTTTGCGAGCTTTTCCTTTAGTATGAACCAAGAAGCGCTTCGTTATGAACCTATATATAGATGCAACGAAGAAGTCTAACACATCCTTGACGGAAAAGCGGTTTGTCCATTTTCGACTGTCGAAGGCAAGCCACAGGCTTGCTTCCGTCACACCAAGGCGTGACGGAAGACCGAACAACCGCCTGTTTCACAGACCTATATATGGGTCTGGAAGCGGCGTTGTTCGATCGCCCGACAGTCGATCAAATACTCGGTAAAAGCTGCAAATGGTAAAGCTTCAAATTGCATCTATATAGAAAAAAAGCTTGATGTAATTTCCAGATTCCTTCTCATTATCTGTACATTTTCCACAGTATACTCTATCGGAAAAACCTTCGATAAATAAATGCCATGTATATGGGAATAGGCGACATGATCTGAATAATATTTTGCATTTACATAATCACTGTAGAAAGCATACTGTTCAATTGCCGGTCTGTATATTCCTTCTTTTGAACCCAAGGAGGATCGTAAACAATGTATACCTATATCAACATTATTTTCCTCACATAGTTTCAATAACCTTTTAGTCTCCTTATATCCAGTTATATCGGGCATGAGTTCGAGAAAATCTACGTATTTAATTAATTCATCAATAAATTGCTCGTGAATAGAATCTCTGTAACATAATCCTATTTTCATTCATCTTCTCCCCTTATTCGCGCAAAAAATACAAAAATAAACAAACTTAACGTAGCGTTTATTAATAACATCAGATGAACAGTAAGGGAAATGTACATGGCGAAAAAACTAAATAATAAAGTAGAGACGGATGTAACAACATTAATTAATTGCATTAGCTCCCTCTTGTCCCTTGTTTTATTTTTCTGAAGAAAAATCGTATTTATATAAACATTTATG
>NZ_JPYA01000191.1 GCF_000750005.1 Geobacillus icigianus
TAAAAAATGCAACGGGGGCGTTTTAGGCGCCCCCATCGCTTCTTCACTCCGCGTCGCTCAGCCGTTTTCCGGCGACGGCGTAATGATCTTTCGTCATTTCTTCAATGAAAACGACAACGCTCTCTTTTTTCGCTCCCGTCGTTTCCACAACGGCGTCCGTCACTTTTTCAACAAGCGCTTTCTTTTGCTCGTCCGTGCGGCCGGCGAGCATTTTGATCGTGACATACGGCATCATGGTTCCCCCATTTCCTTGTCGAGTGCTGTCGCGCTTATTATACCATGGAATGATGAAGTTCAGTCCACTTTTCGCGGCAAATCATGTATACTAAAAGTGGTGAATATAGGGGAAAGGGAGTTAATCAAGTGGAACATTTTTTTCCATATTCATTAAGTGAAATTCCGTACGTGCTCTTGACGCTGGCGTTAGCGTTTTCCGTGCACGAGTTCGCCCATGCGTACGTCGCCTACAAATTCGGCGACCCGACCGCGAAAAACCAAGGGCGGTTGACGTTATCGCCGTTGGCCCATTTGGATTTGCTTGGCACCTTGCTTATTTTTCTCGCTGGATTTGGCTGGGCGCGGCCGGTGCCGGTCAACCGCTTCCATTTTAAAAATCCCCGTCTGGCCGGCATTCTCGTTTCGGTTGCTGGGCCGCTCAGCAATCTTGTGCTCGCCGGGCTTGGGTTTGTCATTTGGTATGCGATGGTTGATTTCGGCATCATGCGGGCGCTGCCGGATTGGTTTGCTGCGGGGTTTGACCAGTTTTTTCAAATTTTTATCGGCCTGAATGCGGTGTTGTTTTTGTTTAATTTGTTGCCGTTTCCGCCGCTCGACGGGTATCGGATCATCGAAGATTTGGCTCCCGACGGTTTGCGGGCGAAGATGACGCAATGGGAGAGCTACGGGGCGTTGATTTTTCTAGTCCTTGTGCTGACGCCGCTTGACCGCTATACGATTGAGCCGGTGTTTCAGCTGGCGCTGCCGTTTGTGCTTGAGAGTCTGCAATCGGTTGTTGCTCGTTTGTTTATGTAAGGAAGGAGGAAACCGCGCATGGAGCAAAAAAAGAAAAAAACGATCGGCTTTAACATCATCAAAGACGATCCGACCGACGGGCACCGCGGTTTTGGCGCCGGGGCGTTGAGCTTAGAAAACGTCTCGCCGGTCATCATTGACGTCGAGGCGGGCGAAGCGTTCGTCGATATGGGGGCGATGCATGCGCGCAGCGCCGTCGAGCGCGGCATTAAGTTTTTGCCCGACCGTGCGGCCGTGCCGAACGGCAAGCCGTATTGGATCGTCTGGGTGACGATTGAACGCCGCGAGGACGGCCCGTATTACGCCGGGGTGACGGCGTGTGAAATGACCGTTGACCGCGAGGCGCGCCGCGGCTATAAGCTATTGCCGGAACATGTGAACCGTCTCGATAAATCGCTGAAGCGGCACATCATTGTCGATCATATGGATGCGAAATCCAAACGGGTGCTCGCCGACTTTTTGAAAGGCCACGACATCGACATGTGGAACCGTTCGAGCGATGAGCTGAAAAAAGGGCTTGAAGGCGAATTGTGACGGTTTTGTGAACATATTTGGGCAAGGGCTTGTTCTTGTCTGGAAAAAAGGATAAACTAAATCTACATGTATAACACAGGAAAACTAGGACAAGAAAATCCCCTGCCCATGCGCAGGGGATTTTCTTGAAAACTGTACATGAGCATTTTTTCATTTCTTGAAACTTCTCAAGCAGGTTTCCCTCGTTCCAAGGGCTTTTCGTGAAAAAATGGCTGAGCATGGTTCGATGGTTGGGATGAAAACTCCAGTGATGGACATCGGTCAATGTTCCCGAACATCCCTTGGTACAGGGCATCGACAAGATGAACGAGAGGCTTGATGACCGGCTTCAAGAAATCAAGCGCCACCCCCAGCGTCATGAAAAATGGATGGATTCCTTGATGATGTGCTCATCGATTCCTAAGACATGAATCTCCTTGTGTGAATGGGTTTGAGCACATCTATTTTACTCAAGGAATCGGGTTCATGTCTCCTTTTTTTGTTTATTTGTCAATTTATGTTAGCAAATTTGCTCATCTACAACCAAAATAAACTCCTGCCAACATCAGAACAAAGTTGTGCCAAAGGACCGGGAAAGGTGAAGAGGAGAAGGGGAGTCCCTTGTCCATCCAGCCTTCCCCCTCATTCCCTATCACCACTTTATTCTCCATCATAATAAAGTCGTGACAGAAAAAATCGAAACGAAAATCGGGAAAAGGGGCAATTGGTGCATGACCTTATTTTGGATGGAAGGAATTAGGGGCGCAAGAATGAGGGTTCGAGAGGGGAGGAGTGGCAAGAGTTTATTTTGATTGCACATAGTTAATGGGAAAAATAAGGAATGACAAGGGAAATGAGGAAATCCGTTTCTCTTTTTGTATCCATTCAGCCCAATACTAGCGAGATTTTCAGAATCCAGCACCAATAGGGCATTTCCGGTATCGAAAACGCCCTAGGAGGAATGGAGAAGCGTTTGAAGAGACTCCCCACTTAGAAGTTTTTGC
>NZ_JPYA01000192.1 GCF_000750005.1 Geobacillus icigianus
TCGCTGCCTGCCGTACCGAGGACGCCTGTTGGTTGATCGCTTGAAGCCGCGCGATGAGATCCGTCATATAGTGTTGAATGGCTTGGAAGGTCGTCCATAGCTTCGTCCCAACGAACGGATCACTCCAGGCGAAAGGACCCCTGAGCACCAACCAAACCGCGTGATTCCGCAAGTCGCGCAACAGCTGATCAAGCGCCTCCACCTTTTGCTCGATCTTGTTCCCTTCTTGCCAAATGGCCTCTTTTTGTTCTAGGGTCAGAAAGCCGGCATCGACGAACGCTTGCAGAATCGCCTCTTTCTGTCGCTGCCATATCTTGATATGTTGTAACAACTCCGGAATTTTCTCTTTCATCTCCCCTACCATATCGCCCGCTTTTTCCACGATGTCCGGCGCGTTCCCTACATAATCGCCCACTTCATAGGATTCCAGCGACTCGAGCCACTCGAGATCGACCCCGGTCATCGCCTGCACGACCCCGTCGAATCCTTTTTCATTATACACATCCGCGTATTGTGAGAAATAAAGTTGAATCGCCTTGACATCTTCGTCGGGGATGCGGTCGATTAAGCTTTTAAGGCTCATAAACTGATCATTCGTGTCAAGCATGTGGCGATGGCCGATTTCAATAAACCCCCGCACCCCACTCACCGCGTAGAGCAGATCCTCCTGAGCCGTCAAATGGTGGATCGAATGTTCATCCAAGCGTTTTTTATAATATTCCTCCGCAAACGCCTTCAACTCCGCAGGGGGGAGGGAGTAGATGTCTTCATAGTGTCCAACACTTAAATTAAATTTCATAGCTAATTGCGCCCAAAAATATGGGTCAATCGTCGCTAATTGATAGTAGTTAGGTGGAGCATCGTTAATCACGTATACTTTATCATATCTATTCTTTGTGATCTGTATTGTCACATTTAAATTTCCCCCTAATGAATGTCCTAACCCGATCTTACTTAATTTAATTTTACTTCCGTATTGTTTCATTTTATCATTGATTTTCTTTGTAACCATTTGATCAAACCTCATTGCAGCATCATACTGACTTGCACTTTTCCCAACAAAAATTCCGAAAGCGTTATATAACCAATCGAGAGGCTTCCATGTCTCTTTTTCTTGTACTTCACTTCCTCTTGTAATTGTATAAGCTTCGTTAACTCCTTTTTTCTCATCATAAAAATGAATCACTGTTCCATCGAAACCAGAGTTAATGTCAATAAAATCTTTCAAATCATCGGATCTATAGATAGCTATTCGTGCTGGCGGTTCTTTCCCTGTTTCTTCAATATATATTCTCCTAATTTCTCTTTCAATTTCTTTTGCGGAAAGATTTTGGTACTCTATATTCATGATCCTTGCACGTAATATATCTGTATTTAGAACATCTAAATTTTGCACGAATTACCTCTCCTCCTCTCTGTTTACGGATGAAATTTAATTGACTTCATTAACATTTTTGCCCGTTCTTCCTCTTGTTCCATGTTTATACCACATTGATGTTTCACATCTTTACACTTTACAGCATATATAAAACGAACTGCTTGATGACTATGGTTTGACTTAATATACCCGAAAAAATAATAGATTTCGTCACTTCCTTTGCTAGAAAGTGTTTGTTTGTTTTTTCCAAAATAAATTGCATTATCGCTTGAGTTAAATTTTTTGTACTTTCCTTCATAGTGAACATATGTAGATAATAATTCTAAATTTACATCGATGTTTTCAGTTATCTTTGCATCTTCATATGTTACTCTCACATAATCATCTATATGCTCATCTTCCCTTCCCCCTCCCAAATGGATAGATTCATAATATTTTTTATGTCTCTCATAAAACATGTGATCGATTTTTGCGTCCTTCGGAAACCACATCGTATAGCCGCCTGTTTTTGATTTAAATAAGTAATACCCTTCCTTGACTTCCTTCGTCGATGCCATAAACTCGCGTGTGTATTCGTCTTGAAACGCTACCGTATTCGGCCATTTCTTCGGTTGTTCTTTTCCATCCATGTGACATCCTCCCGCCAGTATGAGTGCTGATAACCATAATGCTGGCCAACGGTTTCTCAATGGCTCCATTCCTTTCTTCTCTATCCTCTACTCCCATCTCAAATCAAAGATATTAGCGATCTGCTCCTCTTTTTCAACCAACTGTTCAACCGATTGTTTGATGGAAGCGATGAGCTCTCTCCCTTTGGCCATCTCCCCTTCGTAGTACGCCAACATTTCTTC
>NZ_JPYA01000193.1 GCF_000750005.1 Geobacillus icigianus
CCCGAGTTCGACAGTTTTGAGGCCATTTTAGGCAAATGAAAATGGCCAAAATGCTGTGATATCAAGGAGTTCACGATATGCCCCTAGAAAAAAACGCCGAATTCCATAGGCACACGACTTGCCTATTTTAACTTTTAAAAGAGCTGAATATCGGTTATAATATAGACATGTACATACGACGAGTTACACGCAAAAAGAAAGATGGAATCACCGTAGCTTAACTCCATCATGAATCGTGGCCGAACGTAAGAGACGAATGCGAACGTCTCATGCTTGGACATTTTTTTTCAAAAAACGGCGACCTTGGTCAACGACCGAACGGACGGCCAAACAAGTGCAACTCTTTGCGGCTCTAGGGCTGGAGCCTCCTCCGAAGATTCTAGGCATCCATCCTTGCACCTAGATACACGCCCAACGTATGCCCCAATGCCTCTCGTCCATTTGGTATCAAGGGATGAGAGGCATTTTGTTTGCCTAGTGACTGTCGAACTCGGGATTATACATTCCGCTTCTAAAAGTGGATGCAGCCCAAGGATTGACTTCCGCTAACGGCCCTGGATTTTCAACCATATTATAAGCATATTGTTTTTTTTTTGCTATGTTCTCAGCTGTATCATCTATTGCCTTTTCTGTAACCCGGTTCACCGAAAAATCCATTACGTTTGAGTGCCCTTTTGTAGCCTCTTGTATCGTTTTCCCGAAAATTGATCCAACTCCAGCATATGCCGGCTGCCATGCAGTGGATGCGACGCTCTCCACCAAATCATCCCATTGCTTCTTGAACAAACGGGCTGTTTCCGCAAACGGCGCTTTGACGACTTGCTGATAAATCGTTTCGAAGATCGCCTTTATTTTATCATAGCGCACGACATGTTTCGTTTTCGATAGGACAGATGCCGCCTCCATCGCTTTGGTGCCCTTGATTGCCGCTTTTCCGGCCATGCCGGCCCCTTTAGCAGGAGGAACCATCGACGCAAGCAACATTCCCCCTGCCAGCAAACGGTCTCCTACAGAAAGGCGCTCGCCGGCAATCGGATCGTACTCGCCAAACACGCGCTGCACGTCGTACCAACCAAGAAGCTCCAATCCGAATTCTTTCATGTTGTC
>NZ_JPYA01000194.1 GCF_000750005.1 Geobacillus icigianus
TAAAAAAACACACGTTCGATTACATTAATTGTAATCGATGCCGTGTGTTTTTTAAACAACTTTTTTGTAATTTAAACGACTTTTTTGTAAATTAAACAACTTTTTTGTAACTCAACAAACAGCCTTTTCCCAACGAACCGCTCACTCCACCGTCACGCTTTTCGCTAGGTTGCGCGGTTTGTCGACGTCGCAGCCGCGATGCAGGGCGGCATAGTACGCGATCAGCTGCAGCGGCACGACCGAAACAAGCGATGTAAGGTCCGGATGAACGGCCGGGATGACGAAGCGGTCGCCGTCGCCTTCCAAGCCGCGCATCGAGATGACGCATGGGTTCGCGCCGCGGGCGACGACTTCTTTTACGTTGCCGCGAATGCTTAAGTTGACGTGCTCTTGGGTGGCGAGGGCAATCACCGGCGTACCGTCCTCAATCAAGGCGATCGTGCCGTGTTTCAGCTCGCCGCCGGCGAACCCTTCCGCTTGGATGTAAGAGATCTCCTTCAGTTTCAGCGCGCCTTCTAGGCAGACATAGTAGTCAACCGCACGGCCGATAAAGAAGCAGTTGCGCGTCAACGTCAAGTAGTCGCGTGCGATGTTCTCCATTTCTTCTTTCGCATCGCACAGCATTTCCATCACATTGGCGACGATGGCGAGCTCTTTCGTCAGGTCAAAATCCAATTCGAGGCCTTTCGCTTTCGCCGCAGTCGCCGCTAAAATCGCCAGCACCGCGATTTGCGCCGTGTAGGCTTTCGTCGAAGCGACGGCAATTTCCGGGCCAGCGTGCAACAAGAGCGTATAGTCGGCTTCCCGCGACAGCGTCGAGCCTGGGACGTTGGTGATTGTAATGGCTTTATGGCCAAGTTTGTTCGTTTGCACGAGCACGGCGCGGCTGTCGGCCGTTTCCCCGCTTTGCGAAATAAAGAGGAAGAGCGGCTTTTCCGACAGAAGCGGCATGTTGTACGAAAATTCGCTGGCAATATGCACTTCGACTGGAATTTTCGCCCACGACTCGATCAATTGCTTGCCGACAAGACCGGCGTGGTAGCTCGTTCCGCACGCGACAATGTACAGGCGGTCGGCGTTCAGCACTTCGTTGATGATCGCTTGGTCAATCGTCAATCCGCCGTGTTCGTCTTGGTATTTTTGAATGATGCGGCGGGTGACAAACGGCTGCTCATCAATTTCTTTCAGCATGTAATGCGGATACGTCCCTTTTTCAATGTCGCTCGCATCGAGTTCAGCCGTAAACGGCTTCCGTTCGACTGTTTCACCGTTTAGCGTTTGAATCGTGACGTTCTCGCTCGTGACGATCACCATTTCGCCGTCCATCAGTTCAACGAATTGGTTCGTCACTTGGAGCATCGCCATCGCATCGCTCGCCACGACGTTAAACCCGTCACCGAGACCGGCAAGAAGTGGGCTTTTGTTTTTCGCCGCGTACAACGTTTCCTCGTTTTCCGCGTCAATCATGGCGATGGCGTACGACCCTTTTAACAGCGAGAGCGTTTGGCGAAACGCTTCTTCCGTTGTCAGCCCGTCACGGACGAATTGTTCCACGAGCTGGACGATCACTTCCGTATCCGTGTCGCTGCGGAACTCGACATCAGCCAAGTAGTCGCGCTTCAGCATCTCGTAGTTTTCGATGACACCGTTATGCACGAGCGTAAAACGGCCGGAGGCGCTTTGATGCGGATGGGCGTTCACCCGGCTTGGCGCCCCGTGCGTCGCCCAACGGGTATGGCCGATGCCGATCGTCGCTTTGACGTTCGGGTCGACGATGCGGCGCAAATCGGCGATCCGTCCTTTTTCTTTAAACACATGAACCCCGTTCTCATTTAATACGGCGATCCCTGCCGAATCGTAGCCGCGGTACTCGAGTTTTTCCAATCCGCGCAACAAAATCTCTTTCACATCTTGGTAACCGATATAACCAACAATGCCGCACATGGCCACATTTCCTCCTTTACCATTGGAGGCTGCCGCTAACGAGATCCTTCCATGTTCAGTTGTCAAAGAACAACGGGGCCTCGCCGTCACTGCGGCAGACTCCCCTTTCTAGTTGCGCGATGACATCCTCCCCTTTGTGCAAAGGGTCACCCCTTTGTTTTAAGAGAGGACTTGCGGCTGTCATCGCTCCAGCCGGGAGGCATCCGCCGAAAACCTCGATAAACCTCCTCCTCGTCAACTAAACGCGCTTCCGTTCCCGCGCTTAGTCCAGGCGCTTGTTTCGTCGTCAAAACGAAGCAACAACCAACGATATTTGCGGCTTTCTTTGTCCTATAAACCCGCTGCGACAAGCCGTCGTTTCACGATCTCCGCTCCGCTATCGCCTCCTTTCAGGTAAAAGGCAACAACGTTAATATTACAGCACATTCCCAGCGGCGTCAACTAGTATCTATCCTGAAAGGTTGGTGAAAAACATCGGTTTTCTTTAGTTTGGAGAAAAAGTAAACACTTTTTAAATTATTTTCTATTTAAAAAACGATGCTGGGAAGCAGGTGCGCGAGTAAATCACCGGCCTTCTGAAAATACCCGAATTCCAAAATGCGTAAAGTTCCAGCATACAACATAAAGACATTTTCATCCTTCCGATGGTGACAAAAATGTTTCGTCATGGAAGTCTATAAAATAACCTATGCATAAACGAAAGCGAACGTTCCGTTTATGCATAGGATGGTTCAAACAATCGGTTATTCGGCCCCCATTTCACGGCGGACAACATCGGCGATCCGCTCCACATAGGCGCGGCACGCCTCTTCGGTTGGAGCCTCAGCCATAATGCGCACGAGGGGTTCCGTCCCTGACGGACGAACGAGGACGCGGCCATTGCCGTTCATCTCTGCCTCCACTTCCTGAATCACTTTTTGCACTTGTTCGTTTTCCATTGCCTTTTCTTTATCCTTTACCCGTACGTTCACAAGCAGCTGCGGGTATTTTTTCATTTCCGCGGCCAATTCAGAAAGCGGCTTGCCTTTGACTTTCATGATGTTGACAAGCTGGAGCGCCGTCAACATGCCATCTCCCGTCGTGTTGTAGTCGAGGAAAATGATATGACCGGACTGCTCGCCGCCGAGATTATATCCATTTTTGCGCATGGCTTCGACGACATAGCGGTCGCCGACCGCCGTTTGCACGCTTTGGATGCCCTGCGCCTCGAGCGCTTTGTAAAATCCAAGATTGCTCATGACCGTTGAAACGACGGTTTGTTGCTTGAGACGACCGGTTTCTTTTAAATATTTGGCGCAAATGTACATGATGTGGTCGCCATCCACAATGTTGCCATGCTCGTCCACGGCGATCAGGCGGTCGCCGTCGCCGTCAAACGCAAGGCCGACATCAGCCCCTTTTTCTTTCACAAACGCCGCCAGCGCCTGCGGATGGGTGGAACCGACTCCTTCGTTAATGTTGAGGCCGTTGGGCGAAGCGCCCATCGTGATGACATCGGCGTCCAAATCGGCAAACAAGTAAGTGGCCAGCGATGACGTCGCCCCGTGCGCGCAGTCGAGAGCTATTTTCATCCCGGAAAAGTCTTCTTCGTCAATCGTCTGTTTGAGATATTGCAAATATTTTTGCCCGCCTTCAAAGTAATCATTCACTTGGCCTAACGCCGCGCCAATCGGCCGCGGCAACATATCTTCGGGGCTGTCGATCAGCGCTTCAATCTCCGCCTCCTGCTCGTCCGACAGTTTAAACCCATCCGGCCCGAAAAATTTAATGCCGTTGTCTTGGACGGGGTTGTGGGAAGCAGAAATCATGATGCCGGCTTGCGCGCCGAGCGCTTTCGTCAAATAGGCGACGCCTGGCGTAGAGATCACGCCAAGCCGCATCACTTCCGCTCCGATCGAGAGCAGCCCGGCGACGAGCGCGCCTTCCAGCATATGCCCGGAAATGCGCGTGTCACGCCCGATCAACACTTTCGGACGCTCTGCACTTTTCGTCAGCACGTATCCGCCGCAACGGCCAATCCGAAACGCCAGCTCCGGCGTCAACTCACGATTTGCGACTCCACGTACACCATCAGTGCCAAAATATTTGCCCATTCGTTCACTCTCTCCTTACTATACAATTTATTGGACAGCTGCCTTTTCGCTAATGTCGATCATCGCTGTTTCCGTCGATGGCTGCCATTGGATTTGCTTCGGATTGTCCCAGCGAATGGGAACTTGATGCTGACCGGTGCCGAGCCCACTGGCATCCACATACAGTCGGACATCGTCTTTCGTCAACCCTCGGACGATATCGGGCGGCCCCATCAGCCGCACGGTCAGCTTGCCTCCAACCGGTTGGACAAACGTCGCTTCATAGGAGTCCGGCAAGCCGACGACCTCAATGGGGACGTCCTTCCATGTTTGTGTGACATCTTTCTCTACGTCGATGCGCACCTTGATTTTGTTTGGCTTGACGCTTTTGACCCCATCGGGGACTGGAACGTCCACTTCCACTGTCTTATCATCTGTCACATCATCCAAATCGACGGTCAATCCTTCCAACCGATCGATCCGATTTAGCACGTCTTTCGGACCGTAAACGGTCACTCGGTTCGGCTCCGGCGTGATGCCGACGAGATGAACGCCATCCGGAAGCTCACCTGTCGTTTGCACATCAACCGGCACCGCTTTGCTTGGGCTCTCCACCGGCACAGTGACTTGAACAGATGACGGCTTCGGTTCCAGATCCAATTCATTTCCGCTCCGATCGTACACGCGAACGCGGGCTTCCCGCGTCACCGTTTCCGTCGCTCCCTCCAAGTCAACAATGGCTTTCACAAACGAGATGCTGTCAATCAACTCTTTCGCCCCGGTAATGGTCACCACGTTCGGTTCAACGGTCGGTTCCCCGACGGAGTAGCCATCCGGCATTTTGTTTCGATTAAAAAATTCAACACCAATGGAAAACTGTTTGGACACTTTTTCGCGAATCGTTACTTTTACTGAAGCCGGTTGTATATTCACCTTCAGTTTCTCAGAAACATCTTTGTATTTGATCGGAACCGTGTAGGTGCCTAAGGGCAAGTTCGTCAAATCGACATACACTTCGAAATTTCGTTGCAGAGCTGTCGGTTTGACAATGCTAGCCGGACCTTGAAGCGTGACATTGACATACTTCGGCACGCCGGAAACGATCAAGTTTTCTTCGTCATAGTAAGCAACAACCGGAACATCTGTCAACGTTTCCGTATCTTCTTGCCCAAACGTGTTGCGTGTTTCGCCAGTTTTCGCCCCGACATTGGCCGACATATACAACATGATCGCTAGCAATAAGGAAACAAGGCGAATAAACCACGGATGATCCATTAAGTTATCCATGTTTCTTTCCCCTCCATTGCCAACGGGAAGAAGCGGGCGCCTTCGCCACCGGGACGAGCTCGCCTGTCAGCAGCTCCCGAAACTCATCCATCGTCAAATCGCGATATAGTTCGCCGTTTTTGGTCAACGATACCGCCCCCGTCTCTTCTGAGACAACGACCGTGACGCTGTCCGTCACTTCGCTGATGCCGAGCGCCGCCCGATGGCGTGTTCCGAGCTCTTTGGAAATAAACGGGCTTTCCGATAGCGGCAAATAACAGGCCGCGGCCGCAATCTGGTTTTTCTGAATGATCACCGCCCCGTCATGCAGCGGCGTGTTCGGAATGAAAATATTGATAAGCAGCTCCGAAGACACGTGCGCGTTTAGGGCTATGCCCGTTTCCACATAATCGCTCATTCCGGTTTCCCTCTCGATCGAAATGAGCGCGCCAATGCGCCGTTTTGCCATATACTCCGTTGCCTTTACGATGGCTTCCACCATTCGAAGCCGTTCTTCATCCTCATTGACGGTATTGCGCGTAAACAGCCGCCCGCGGCCAAGCTGCTCCAACGCGCGCCGCAATTCCGGCTGAAAAATGATGATGATGGCAAGGAACCCCCAAATGATCGCTTGGTCCATCAGCCATTGCAGCGTGGTCAACCCGAGATAATTGCTCACAAAGCGAACCAAAATAATCAAAAAAATGCCTTTTAACAGCTGAATGGCCTTTGTCCCGCGAATCATCATCAGCAGTTTGTAAATAACGTACCATACAACGAGAATATCGACCACTTTCAGCAAATAGGACACGATGGGGAGCTCTTGGAAGGACATCTTCACACTTCCTTTATCTCTAATTCCGCTCCGCTCACGGCCATGGAAAAAGCCATCGGACGATGGCTGCCATCATTCGAGCGATTGGAGCGCGTGATTGACTTTCTCTTTAATATTATACCAAATCCATTCAAACACTTGATTAATTTCCTCGATTTCCCCGGTCACTTGCCCCGCTGAGGCCATATATTTTTTTCCGTGAATCACGGTGACGTTCCCATCAACCGTTCCTTCAATGCGAATTGAACCGTTGCGGACGACAATGTCCCCTTTCACCGTTTCCCCTTTTGGCACAATGACCGTATGATCGCGAATGATAACGTGTTCATCCGCCGAAACGGAAAACGCTCCGTTCTCTCCCCACGAAGAGGCAAAGCTGCCAACCGTAAGCAGCACAAACAGCGAAGCGGCGGTCAGCAACGGATGCCCATGCATCCAGCGGCGCAGCCGGGCGCTTTTTTTCTCTTTCGGCATCATTTTCATTACCTTCGTCGTAAAAGCCGGGGGCGCTGTTAGATGAGCGGCATATTGCAAAAAAGCAACGGTTTTTTTCAACTCATGAAAATGGGCAGCGCAGGCAGCGCATGAGCGCAGATGTTCCTTCAGGCGCTGCTCTTCCTCCGGACGAAGATCGCCGTCTAGATAGTGATGCATAAGCGATATCATTTCGTTTGGACATTTCATTCTTTCCCACCCTCTTATAAATGGCCCAATTGTTTGCGCAATGCTTCACGGCCGCGATGGAGCCGCGTTTTCACCGTGCCGACCGGCAGCCCTAAAATATCGCTGATCTCTTGCAGCGACAAATCTTCGATATACTTTAACACGATTACGCTGCGATATTTTTCCGGCAACCGCTCAATGGCCCGCTGAACCGTTTCTTGCAGTTCCAGACTTTCCACCGCTTCTTCAGGAGAGGCTTCACGGGAAGGAAGCTGCGCTTGCATCGTCAGTCCATCCGTTCCATTCACTTCCTCATCCAAGTAAACATCCGGTTTCCGCTTTCGCAGCCGATCAATGGTCAAGTTGGTCGCAATGCGATACAGCCATGTCGAGAATTTCATATCAGGGTTATAGGTGTTAATATGAACATAGGCGCGAATGAATGCCTCCTGGGCCGCATCCTCCGCCTCGTGTTGATTGCCAAGCATTCGATAACAAAGGCGGTAAATTTTGTCTTTATACAAATCAACAAGGTCGGCGTAGGCATTTTGGTCGCCTTTTTGAACCGCCCTAATCCTTTTTTTAATAAACAAGTCCATAAAATCCAATACCCCCGCCTCGCAGCTCACCGTATACTACGGCGCTCCACTGCAAAAAGTTTCAGGCAACACGTTTATTGTACCATAGAATGAAAAAAGAGGGGCAGCCAAATCAAAGCCACCCCTCAAACCAACGAACGCCAACCGAAAAAGGACATTACTGCATCAACCATATGGCGGCCCACTTGCGCGCCGCGGCCGCATCACCATCCGCTATCGGCAGGGAGGAGATGGCGGCATCCGCGTTCCGGCAACCGGTTGACGTTGGTGCTCAATCAAATCAACTTTTCCCCAAACAGCGAACCCATTAAAGCGACGGCTACGGAAGCGGTTTTATTCCGTTCGTCCAAAATCGGGTTCACTTCTACAAATTCAGCAGACGTAATCAGTTGAGCCTCCGCTAACATCTCCATCGCCAAATGGCTCTCTCGGTACGTCAATCCCCCGATGACCGGTGTCCCTACTCCCGGTGCGTCGCTCGGATCAAGCCCATCTAAGTCAAGCGATAAATGAACCCCATCGGTCCGCTCTTTTAAATAGGCGATGGTTTCCTCCATCACCTTTGTCATGCCAAGCCGATCAACTTCATGCATCGTATAAATTTTGATTCCTTGCTCCCGAATAAACTTCTTCTCCCCCTCATCTAGAGAGCGCACACCGATCAACACAACATGCTCCGGTCTGACTTTCGGAGTATATCCCCCGATTTGTGTTAACGAAGGATGCCCAAATCCAAGGCTCGCCGCCAACGGCATGCCGTGAATATTTCCAGACGGCGATGTCTCTTCTGTGTTGACGTCGCCGTGCGCATCATACCAAATGACGCCAAGGCGTTCATAATGTTTCGCCACCCCGGCCAGCGTGCCGATGGCAATGCTGTGATCGCCACCAAGCACCAACGGGAAACGCCCGCGTTGAACCACTTGATCAACCGCCGCAGCGAGCTTTTCGTTCGCCTCCGCAACCGCTTTCAAATTGCGCAAGCGTGGATGCCCCTGTTCATGAATCCGATCCGCTTTTCCAATCGGAATGTCTCCTAAATCTTCGATGTCATCGTGAAGGCGTTCAAGACGCTCGACGACACCAGCATAACGCATCGCGCTCGGTCCCATATCGACACCGCGGCGCGTTTGTCCTAAATCCATCGGAACACCGATAATCGAGATTGGTTTCATGCTGTCTCCTCTCCTTTCCGTTTCCCATTGCCCTTTTATTGTAGAGGAAAGAAGGGAGATGACTCAACTTGACAACCTTTCGAATATTTATACCGATTTGCCACCTAGCGTGCCTAAACCCGCCATCTTTTCGTGCCCAAAGCGCAACCTCATCTCCATGCTGTTGAACCTTTTCAGCGCGTTCATCGATGGTTTCTTCGACAAAAAACCAGGCTCGCTCTTTAGTGAAACAAAGAAAAAGCAACCCGTTTTCTAAAAAAGGGTTGCTTTTGATGGAGCCTATCGGGATCGAACCGATGACCTCCTGCGTGCAAAGCAGGCGCTCTCCCAGCTGAGCTAAGGCCCCGCCCAAGCGGAAGACGGGACTCGAACCCGCGACCCCCACCTTGGCAAGGTGGTGTTCTACCACTGAACTACTTCCGCACATGGTGAGCCATGGAGGACTCGAACCTCCGACCCTCTGATTAAAAGTCAGATGCTCTACCTACTGAGCTAATGGCTCATGGTGATCATAACACTCTAAGTACTGATGAGCTCTACCTGCCTCTTCCTCTACGAGCTGTTTCAAGGAAGCTTGGTGCGTCGAGGCAACTCGCAGTCAACTCGAAGATGCATCGCTCGTTACTGAGCTAATGGCTCATCGTTAGGATACACTCAAATATTTGACGATGTCCCTTCCTCTGCTAGCTGATCCAAGGATGCCGAGTGCGTCGGGACAACTCGCAGCGATTTCGAAGATGTAGCGCTCGTTGCTCTACCTACTGAGCTAATGGCTCATGGTGATCATAACACTCTAAGTACTGATGAGCTCTACCTGCCTCTTCCTCTACCAGCTGACTCAAAGATGCTGAGTGCATTGGGACAGCTCGAAGTAAGTTTCATGTTTTATGTGCAAAAAAATATGGCTGGGCTAGCTGGATTCGAACCAGCGCATCACGGAGTCAAAGTCCGTTGCCTTACCGCTTGGCTATAGCCCAACGCTATAAAGTGAAAACGCCTTATCCGTTTATTATTATGGCCTGTTCCGTGCTAATTATACCTTCTCAATCAACCGTCTTTGGGGACGGTTGATTGAGGAATGAAAGTGACCCGTACGGGATTCGAACCCGTGTTACCGCCGTGAAAGGGCGGTGTCTTAACCACTTGACCAACGGGCCTAGAAATAAATGGAGCTTCCAACCGGGCTCGAACCGGTGACCTCTTCCTTACCATGGAAGTGCTCTACCTACTGAGCTATGGAAGCATAAAATGGCTCCGCAAGTAGGATTCGAACCTACGACCTACCGGTTAACAGCCGGTTGCTCTACCGCTGAGCTATTGCGGAACGACAAATGATGCGACTATTATTTGTTTTCGACACTAATTATTATATCCATCCTGTTCTGATTGTCAACCAAGAAGTTCATTCCTTCAAAACTAGATAACCGTCGGAAGAAGCCGCGTATCACACTGTCTAGCTCCGGCCGCCATCGGCTCGCGACGCTTCGGTCCTGCTATGGCGGCATAGCCTCCTCGCAGGCCCTCCAGCGCGTTTCGCCGATCAGCGGGCGTCCTCCGCTTTTCTAGGTTAAGCCCTCGATCGATTAGTATCCGTCAGCTCCACGTGTCGCCACGCTTCCACCTCGGACCTATCGACCTCGTCATCTTCGAGGGATCTTACTCGCCTAACGCGATGGGAAATCTC
>NZ_JPYA01000195.1 GCF_000750005.1 Geobacillus icigianus
ACAAACATAGGGATTTATAAATATATTGAATTATCATAAGATTTTAACATAAAAAATAAAGCGCTTACAGCGCGAACCATTGAATAACGGGGGTGGAGAAATCATGGACATGGCAACAAAATCGGTCATCATTGGGGGGCGCACGGCGAAAAAGCCGCTGCTCGCCGCACTGCTTGGAGGGTTTCTGTTTCTCAGCGCTCTACTGTCCATCTTTGGATTGACGGGCGTCGCCTACGCCGTGCCCATCAGCGGGGTCGGTGAATTTACTGTCCAATTTAACAAACTTACTGGCAGCGGTTTCAAAATGTACGGTGGAGTGGCGGAAGCCGGCAATGCGCCGCAGACACCCGTCTTCGTCAATGAGATGGAAAAAGCAACTATTCAAGGTCTGCGGATTTCAAAAGACTTTCCAGCGCTCGGTATTCGCGTCATCATTGCCGCCAGCGAACCCGTATCGATTGACGGGCTTGTGCAAAAAGCAACACAAATCGACGGCAACATCTCCTTCGGCAGCTTGACCATGAAAGAAAGCTACGTTGGCAATACGAACAATCCCGTTGAAAAAGCGGCGAAAGAATTCACACAAGGAGCGGACAGCATTACGATCGAAAACGGTGACATCAAAACGGTTTATTTGTTCCAACAAAAAGTCACTCTTCCGGGGATGAAAGTGTACTTTGAAAAACTCAATTAAAAGGATGAGAAGCCGTGAATGTGATTCGTTCTGCTTGGCGTGGGTTTCGTCAATGGCAAAAACGGCGGCCGTTTTTGGGGGCAACGTTTCTCTTGCTGTCAAGCGTTGTGATTTTATGGGTTCCAGCACAGCTTTATGAAATTTCCCTTGTCCCTGGCAGCATGGTCTTTGCCGGTTTTTTCCTCGGCGGCATGGTTGGGTTGATGGGCGTTTTGGCCTACGCCATGCCGCGATTGTCCACCTTGATCGGCATCATCGGCATGTTCAGCGCGATTTTATCGATCATGGGTGCGTTAGGCGGCTTCTTAGTCGGCACGATTCTCGGCATCATCGGCGGGGCGCTTTGCATCGCCTGGCGGCCGCAATGGGCCGATCCTGCCGCCCCGCTGGCCCATCATGAAGCCGCTGCGGACAAAGAAGCGACCGCCGCCACCTCATGAAAAGCAAAACCGAACGCGGATCGACCGTCCCGTTCGGTTTTGTTTTGTCATCGCCGCCAATAAAGGCATATATAGATGAATGAGATCGACCACTTTCCACAGAAGAAGGAGGACCGCCATGAAACACCTCTCTCCCGAGCGACTGCACGTCACCCAGACTGCTGGAATCACCCAGCTGTCACCGGTGAACGGCCGTCTGTACACCTTAACCCACTCGGACACGACTGGCGCCTTATTCCTCACCGTCTCCCGCGCATTTGTCACTGATCAGCTCACTTCTCAACGCGATGAAGTGCTCGGTGAATGGAAACAAGCCGGGCAACAGCTAGTATTGTTTCTCTATGTATTCGTTGGCAACCAGCAAATGGGCCGGCAAGAAAATGCGCGCCGAGCGAACGTATTCAAGAAAGAATTGCCGTTGGCACTCGAAGCTATTCGCTACGGCGACCGCGCTTTTTTTCACACGCACCCGTTTTGTGATTGGTGCCCGATTTTCATTCATTTCACTTCCGAATACCCGGAGCTCAACCGGACGGAATATTATGGAACTCCGTATTTGTATCGCTGACAACCACTTCGGTGCCGGGGCTATGCATCGCCGCGTTTTTGGACAGCCGACAAACCTCTCTCTGTTTCTCAAAACGTAAACTATCGGACCAACGGTATTGCGCGCATTGCAAGAATTACCTTTAAGCATGGCGCTCAAAGTGAGTGCCACTCTACACTCCCCGCCTCGATCATGATAATGTTCACCCCGTCGGTGACTATTTTTACTTTTTCAAGCGATGGAGTGGCGGAAATAAGCACCACTTCCAATATTTCATCAACATCAAAGTCTTTAACGCAATCTGTTTCAAAATATGTTACATCTTCAAAAACAATGAATCCTTCAATCATTTCCGGATCTTTCGTTTCGTCATAATCGAATGGTTGCCATTTGCATAACTTCGTTTTAAGAGATACTCTTTTGGTGGTCGAATCATATTCCACCTTATTAATTAAACTCCCATGCAAATGATATCTTTTAAGAATCAGATATTCTCATCATTTCTTCCCCCTTGTTCATCACAATATTTTGGCTGTTGAGTATGTAGTTATTTCATGATGGCCGAAAAACAGAGGTGACAAGCTTTTTTCCAGCCGTTACAGGGAAAAATCGTGATGGATGAACTTTTGGCAATAGCAAACGAATGAGAGTGCGGGCGGGTTTTTATAGTCATCTTAAACGATTGGTGATTTACATTATTTGGATCATTACGTATCTTTGTATTGCATTGCTATAATCTTATTGACATCCAGATTAAATTAAACGATATCCTTTGCCTATCGGTTGGCAACCGGACGAAGAAAATCGTCAACAATGGAACAACTACAACGACTACGTACACGTATGACGCCGCCGACCAACTAACAGCCGTTAACGGACAGGCATACACATATGATGTGAACGGGAATTTAACGAACAACGGCAACAAAACGTTTGTGTATGATGACGAAAACCGTCTCATTCAAGTAAAAAACGCATCGGGCACTACGATCGCAACCTATACGTATGACCATCAAGGAAGACGCATCAGCAAAACAACATCAAGCGGTACGACTTACTATCACTACGATGGCGACTCGATTCGTCTGTTGTATGAAACAGACGCCAATAACAACATCGCAGCGGAATATACATGGGACGCATTGGGCCGCCCGGTCACGATGACGAAAGCCGGAGCCACTTACTACTATCATTTGAACGGCCATGGAGATGTCGTGGCATTGACGGACGCAAGCGGAAATGTCGTCGCGCAATACGAGTATGACGCATGGGGTAACATTCTGTCCAAAACCGGCGCGATGGCAACAGCGAACCCATACCGTTATGCCGGGTATTATTAGGATGAGGAAACCGGACTATACTACCTAATGGCACGGTATTATGATGCGAATATGGGGCGATTCTTGACAAGAGATACAGTCGATGGGGTTGAAAATGAGCCGCAAAGTTTGAATCAGTATGTGTATACGAAAAATAATCCATTGATGTATGTGGATCCAGATGGGAACTTTGCCATTTCCATTGATAGAATACAGTATGCATTAAAATATGGTCTAAAAGGTTGGCTTGCTTCATATTTTGGTTGGGCTACCGCGGATCAAATTGTAGCTGGGAGTGTAGCAATTCTTGATAAAGTTTCTAAAGCTGTACAGGAAATAATAAAAGGCTATAAAGCGGGTAAAGCTATAAGTACTGTTTTTAAGAATGCTCTAAATGAGGTGTTAATTGGTAGAGCGTACAAACATGAAATTCTTAAAGTAATTAGAAACCAAGCAAGGAAAATAGGAACAAAAGTGGCTTTAAAGGGGGTAACGAGAATCGGTTTTTGGTGGACAGATATTGCCTTATTTTCTGGATATACTGTTATAGGCTATTATAAATATAAACCCGTGGTGCTAGATAAAATCGAGTAAGCATAAAAATAGCCCTTGCCTGCGGATCTCCTGTAGAATGAAAGTGCGACCAAACATTCGAAAGGAGAATCCCCATGCAAGAGCACTTTCATTTTACAACAGACAAAGCGAAAATTCAAAAACAATATGCAGCCATTTTCTTTTTTGTTTCTGCCCAGCTGTCACACATTCAATGCTATCTTCAACGCCGCAATCGTCATTTGGCGAAACAAGAAGACGCAGTGATCATTGCCATTCATCTGTTAGGAAAGTTGCTTGGCTTCTCTTCCGAACGTGCATGGCATCGCTTTGTGACTGGGAACTTGTTCACGGATGGACGTTTTCTCGAACGTTCTCGATACCATCGCCGTTGCCGATCGCTGCGCTTTGCGATCAAATGGATTCGTCATGAACTGGCGAAACGTGGGCAACACCATGCCTATGCGGTCGTAGATAGCATGCCAATCGAGTTGTGCCATGCCGCAAGAATGTACCGTGTCAAACGATTTCAAGGCATCGCTGACATTGGATTTTGTGCATCGAAAAAGCAGTGGTACTATGGGTTTACGTTTCATCTTCAAGTGACAGATCAAGGGCTACCTATGGGATACGTGGTAACCGAGGCGTCCTGTCACGATCGAACTGCAGCTGAAACCGTCATGACTCAAATTCCTCACCCCTATAACTTGGGTGACAAAGGATTCATCAGTAGTGAATGGCAAAAAAAGTTGTATGAGGCGTACCAAATCGCTTTTTGGACTCCATCTCGCAAAAACCAGAAACACCGCCCATCTGAGTCATGGGAGACATGGCTCAAACAAAAACGGAAAGTCATTGAAACGGTATTCTCCGTCCTTGTTGACCAATATCGTATGACAGACATTCGTGCGAATTCGATTGCGGGATTTGAAGTAGCACTCGATGGCATCTTGTTGGTGTATTCGCTTGTAACACTCGGGCTAGTTGAGCGCTAGCGCTCAACTAGCACCACGGGTAAGCTAATAGAAATGGCTAGTGATGCGTTTTATTTGGAAAATAGATTGCCTAAACAGGTATTCCGAGGACAATTTAATTATTTTTTATTCGAAGAGTTTGACTGGGCAATGGACGAAGATTTTTGGAGCACAATCCAACAATTATCTAAAGAAACGAAAGATGATTATGTCCTTACCGCAGTGTTGGACCCTAATCCAGTAGAATATTTTTACAAAGAGTTTAATTATTATAATTGGATGAAACTCCCGGTCCATTTATCACCCGAGTTCGACAGTTTTGAGGCCATTTTAGGCAAATGAAAATGGCCAAAATGCTGTGATATCAAGGAGTTCACGATGTGGCCCCTAGAAAAAAACGCCGAATTCCATAGGCACACGACTTACCTAT
>NZ_JPYA01000196.1 GCF_000750005.1 Geobacillus icigianus
CCCGAGTTCGACAGTTTTGAGGCCATTTTAGGCAAATGAAAATGGCCAAAATGCTGTGATATCAAGGAGTTCACGATATGCCCCTAGAAAAAAACGCCGAATTCCATAGGCACACGACTTGCCTATTTTAACTTTTAAAAGAGCTGAATATCGGTTATAATATAGACATGTACATACGACGAGTTACACGCAAAAAGAAAGATGGAATCACCGTAGCTTAACTCCATCATGAATCGTGGCCGAACGTAAGAGACGAATGCGAACGTCTCATGCTTGGACATTTTTTTTCAAAAAACGGCGACCTTGGTCAACGACCGAACGGACGGCCAAACAAGTGCAACTCTTTGCGGCTCTAGGGCTGGAGCCTCCTCCGAAGATTCTAGGCATCCATCCTTGCACCTAGATACACGCCCAACGTATGCCCCAATGCCTCTCGTCCATTTGGTATCAAGGGATGAGAGGCATTTTGTTTGCCTAGTGACTGTCGAACTCGGGATTATACATTCCGCTTCTAAAAGTGGATGCAGCCCAAGGATTGACTTCCGCTAACGGCCCTGGATTTTCAACCATATTATAAGCATATTGTTTTTTTTTTGCTATGTTCTCAGCTGTATCATCTATTGCCTTTTCTGTAACCCGGTTCACCGAAAAATCCATTACGTTTGAGTGCCCTTTTGTAGCCTCTTGTATCGTTTTCCCGAAAATTGATCCAACTCCAGCATATGCCGGCTGCCATGCAGTGGATGCGACGCTCTCCACCAAATCATCCCATTGCTTCTTGAACAAACGGGCTGTTTCCGCAAACGGCGCTTTGACGACTTGCTGATAAATCGTTTCGAAGATCGCCTTTATTTTATCATAGCGCACGACATGTTTCGTTTTCGATAGGACAGATGCCGCCTCCATCGCTTTGGTGCCCTTGATTGCCGCTTTTCCGGCCATGCCGGCCCCTTTAGCAGGAGGAACCATCGACGCAAGCAACATTCCCCCTGCCAGCAAACGGTCTCCTACAGAAAGGCGCTCGCCGGCAATCGGATCGTACTCGCCAAACACGCGCTGCACGTCGTACCAACCAAGAAGCTCCAATCCGAATTCTTTCATGTTGTCAGCCAGCGTCTCGTCCGCTTGGCGCATCGCCGCGGCGGTGCGATAGAGCAGCTCTTCGGCTTCGTTGAGCTTTTGTTCATCCCGAGTTCGACAGTTTTGAGGCCATTTTAGGCAAATGAAAATGGCCAAAATGCTTTGATATCAAGGAGTTCACGATGTGGCCCCTAGAAAAAAAACGCCGAATTCCATAGGCACACGACTTGCCTATTTTAACTTTTAAAAGAGCTGAATATCGGTTATAATATAGACATGTACATACGACAAGTTACACGCAAAAAGAAAGATGGAATCACCGTAGCTTAACTCCATCATGAATCGTGGCCGAACGTAAGAGACGAATGCGAACGTCTCATGCTTGGACATTTTTCTTCAAAAAACGGCGACCTTGGTCAACGACCGAACGGACGGCCAAACAAGTGCAACTCTTTGCGGCTCTAGGGCTGGAGCCTCCTCCGAAGATTCTAGGCATCCATCCTTGCACCTAGATACACGCCCAACGTATGCCCAAATGCCTCTCGTCCATTTGGTATCAAGGGATGAGAGGCATTTTGTTTGCCTA
>NZ_JPYA01000197.1 GCF_000750005.1 Geobacillus icigianus
CTTATAGTAAGTTATTACTAGTAATTTCTACTTTTATCTTACAATAAATACATAGTATTTCCAATATGGTGCTGTCAAGAATTTTTTGTAATATAAGCTATCTAGACAATTTTTGTACTTGTTCCATATAATATAAGGCATCTTCAAGACGTTTCCACCCTCAAAGATGCCTTAACACCGAAGAAAAACAAAATATATTGAAACGTTAGCAACAACCCCAACGGCTAACTAGATTACCACAAGGAACGCTTTTGCTACGCCCCCACAATATCTTCCGAATTCCGGTTAATCTCATCGATAATGCGAATGATCCTCCGCGCGTCGTCCATGTTGTCTTGAAAGAGTTCAACGATGCTGCCGACGGTTTTAAACGGTTCTTCCTGCAGCACGCGCTTGTCCATGACTCCGTTTTTTACAAAGTAATCGACGATCAATTTGACAAAACGGCTTTGTTGGATGTTCAACCGTTCGCTTGATAAAAATTCGGAAAACGCTTCGTTGGCGGCCTGCGGGTCAAGGCCGACGATTTGGCGGACGAGCTTTGTAATCGGCGTGGCGCCGAATTCTCTTTGATAATCTTCCTGTGTGCCAAGCTCATTCCAAAGAATATGCTCCAACGTTTTTACGTCTTGGATGGTCAGCTTTTTATTATTCCGCAGCTTGTAAATGGCCATCTGGTCGCGGTGTTCGTGCAGATAATGTTCCACCTTTTTGCGATAATTTTTTAGATCATTGACAGTAAACATCGGGCCGTTTTCTTTGACTTCCAAAACTTGGTCTTTGAAGTTCGTATAGTAAATTTTTTGCGTTTCTTTTTCAAGGAATTTCACTAAATCACGCAACGCTTCGCGAACGGCTTCCAATTCAAAAATATCGGCTTCGCTCCAAAACTCTTCCGTCTGCACCTTTTCGATGATGTATTTTTGTTCCTGCACTTGCGGGATCGAGCCGAGCTTAGATAACGCCTCTGCGGTGCGAATCACGCTGCGGATCGGTTTTGTGGCATTATTCGTTTGCAGCTTCGCCAGCTCAATCGTATACATCAGCAAATCAAAGCGCTTGGCCAGCTCATCATCGTTGAGCGGAACGATGAGCGGCGCCAGATGTTCTTTGATTTCATTGACATCCATGGCCGTTAAACCGTTCCATGCTTCCCGGTTTTGGAACTTGTGTACGTACTGAATATGTTGGCGCACGCGGAAGTTTTCTTCGTTTAACCGATTGATTTCCGCCAGCAGCTCGTCAATCAATTGATGGCGATAGGCAATATACTCTTCTTCTTGATATTGTAAATGCTGCAGCTCTTTAACGATTTCCAGTTTGGCGGTAAACAAACGCTCCGTTAAGCTTTCTACCGCTTTTCCTTCGATTCCTTTCGGATTTTCGCGGAAAAACGCAAAGTTGCCGCAATAATCAAAAATAAGGAAATGCGTTTTATCTTGCCCGGGTCCGAACAAGTCTTTGCATAAACGGGTGCCGCGCCCGATCATTTGCCAAAATTTCGCCTTCGAGCGTACTTTCTTAAAGAACACAAGGTTGACGACTTCGGGAATATCCACTCCCGTGTCGAGCATATCGACCGATACGGCAATTTGCGGCCATTTGTTGCGGTCGGAAAAATCATCGATTAATGTTTGGTAGTAGTTCACGCTGTAATCAATCACCCGCGCAAAGCCGCCCTTGTATTCGGGAAACAATTGATCAAAGCGCTCCACGATCCGTTCCGCATGGCGATGGTTTTTCGCAAAAATGATCGTTTTGCCGAGTTTGTCTCCACCTTCGACGCGAATTCCTTTTTCCATTACATCTCTCAGCACCGTATCAATCGTATCATCGTTAAACAGCCATTCGTTTAACGCGGAGCTGTCAATATCGTCGCCGACGTCCTCATCAAATGTTTCTTCATATCGTTCTTTTTCTTCATCAGATAACTCATCGTAACGAATGCCTTCTTCGAGAAACTTTAGCGTTGTTTCAATCGTCCGATAATCGACCAAATAGCCGTCTTGAACGGCTTGGTCCAGCTCATATGCATACGTCGGCACACCGTTTTCCAGATCAAACACTTCATACGTATTGCGGTCAATTTCATCTTTCGGTGTGGCGGTGAGCCCGAGCAATATGGCGTCAAAATAGTCAAAAATCGCTCGGTACTTCTTATAAATACTGCGGTGGGACTCATCGACGATGATTAAATCAAAATGCCCGACGGTAAAGAGGCGTTTGCCGTCTTTTCGTTTCGCTTCGTCAATCGCGTTCATCATCGTCGGGTACGTCGAAAACACCATGCGGCTTTCCTCGGGATTGTCTTTGTTGTCAAGCAAATTGCAAAGCGTCAAGTTCGGCAGCAGATGGCTAAAGCTGTTTTTCGCCTGCGTAACTAGCGTTTTGCGGTCGGCTAAAAACAAAATATTTTTCACCCAATTGTGACGGGTAAGAACATCGACAATCGAAATCGCCGTCCGCGTTTTGCCACTCCCCGTTGCCATGACCAGCAGCGCTTTGCGCCGTTTGTTCTCAAGCGCGTCACAGACCGCCAGCACCGCTTCTTTTTGATAATAACGATTCGCGATGTTGTCATTGATTTGCACATGTTTTAGCGGCTTTTTCATCGTCCGGCGGTCAATCAGCAAGCTTAATTCTTCCTTGTTGTAAAAGCCGGAAACCTTCCGCGCCGGATAGGCAAGGTCGTCCCAAAGATACGTTTCAAAACCGTTTGTGTAAAAAATGATCGGACGTTGGCCGTGCATGTTTTCGATACAGTCGGCATATAGTTTGGCTTGTTGCTTTCCTTTGTTCGGGTCAGCGGTTGTCCGTTTCGCTTCCACGACCGCCAGCGGCTTTCCGTTGTCGCCAAACAAGACGTAATCGACATAGCCGACCCCTTCTTGATTCGGCATGCCAACGACGGGATATTCGACCACAACGTCCTTTTGAAATTCCCAGCCCGCTAATTTCAAATCCAAATCAATGTATTTCTTCCTTGTTTCCCATTCGCTCAGTGCATCGACTTGGAAATGGGACTCTTTCGTGTTTTCTTCCCGTTTGGCAGCAAGCAGAGCGCGAAGCTGTTCGTTTTCTTTCATCATCTCTTCCAGACGCTTGTCTTTCGAACTGAGCCGCTCGTATAAATCTTTCAGCTCTTCCGGACGCTCGCGCTTTTCCTCGCCAATTGGCAGCAACGATTCATCAAAATCCGCCGCCGTATAGTCATCTGAATAACAATAATCAATCCAAGAGACGAACTGATGAAGATTGTGGAGAGAAAGAATCGCTTCTTCCCTCGTAATCATCGAGTTCGTATGAACCGCGACATTTCCCAGCTTGACAATGTAACGCAACGGCGGCAGCAACGCTTCATCAATAATGGCCAAAAAACCGGGGTCATGAATCAAGCTCGAAAGACGATCTTGATACGGAACTTTCAGCGCGCCATCAAAGCTGTACACCCACTTCACCGCCAGCTCCAGCGCCCGGCGCGTCAAAATCGCGCACGTCGCCGGACTGACAACCAAACTTTTCTCCGCCTCCAAACACGCATTCGCAAAGCTCTCATAATGAGGTTTGCCGATTAAAAACTGAAAGTTGGATCGCAATCAACGCCCCTCCTTAACCGGTACGAATTCCTTTCCTGTCGGTTAATCGTTGAACAACTCTCCCTTGAATGCGCGTTGCATGAGGGAGTTGAACATGTTCTCTAGTTCCAATAGCCCTCTTTGTAAAATAGCTTTCTTAGCATCTATTAATTTGATCTTTCTCGCAAAATCCTCTTGTAAATTGTATCCATTCAGCCCAATACTAGCGAGATTTTCAGAATCCAGCACCAATAGGGCATTTCCGGTATCGAAAACGCCCTAGGAGGAATGGAGAAGCGTTTGAAGAGACTCCCCACTTAGAAGTTTTTGC
>NZ_JPYA01000198.1 GCF_000750005.1 Geobacillus icigianus
GGTAGCCGCATTTATTGAAAGTATCGAGCAATTCCCTATAGTAGCACCATACATAGCGATGAGCACAGTACCTTTTGGAAATAGTTTAGCTGAGGACTCATTTAGCGCCTGTTGAGTTATATACTCATCTGCATCAACTAAATACATATTCTTTAAATCCCCAGTTTTTACCCAAGGAATATCCCCATTTTCATAGTAAGCTTTATTTTTTCTAGAAGGAGTACCACCAGATGTAATATCAAATAAACTACCTAGTTTTACATATCTAAAAGACATAAAGTTTCACTACCCTCTAATCATTTCTTTCAACTCTTGTAATCCTTGCATAATCTCTTTTTCCAACGTTTCCACTCTTTCCAGTATCACACTCGGCGCTTCATACTCCACTTCCTCATAATCAATCTCTTTATACTTGTTAATCGAAAGGTCATAGCCGTTTTTCCGAATTTCTTCCACCGGCACGAAGAACGATTGGTCTGTTCGTTTTCGGTCTTTTTCCGCTTCACGGTTATGGAAGCGCGCAATGATGTCCGGGATGTCGTTTTCTTCGATTGGGGTGCGTTTGTCGTCCAATGAATAGCCGTCGGCTTTCATGTCGTAAAACCAGACGTGATCGGTTCCGCCGGCGCCTGTTTTCGTGAAAATCATAATGGCTGTCGATACGCCGGCGTACGGTTTAAACACGCCGCTTGGCATCGAAATAATCGCTTCGAGCTTATGGTTTTCGACGATTTCTTTGCGAATCGCTTTATGCGCCGTCGAGCTGCCGAACAATACCCCATCTGGCACGATGCAGGCGCAGCGGCCGCCCGGTTTTAAGATGCGCAAGAATAACGCCAAGAATAATAGCTCCGTTTTCTTTGTTTTGACCACTTTTAATAAATCGCTCGATACCGCTTCATAGTCGAGCGAGCCTTTAAACGGCGGATTGGCTAAGACAAGGGTGTATTTGTCGCGATCTTTGTTTTGTTCCGACAAGGAGTCGCGATATTCGATATTCGGGTTTTCAATGCCATGGAGCATCATGTTCATCGCGCCAATCCGCAGCATCGTGCGGTCCATGTCAAAACCGTAAAACATATGGTTGTGAAAATGTTCTTTTAAACTTTGCACTAAAAATAAGTCGCTGCGATGGTTGCGCAAATATTCGCCGGCGGCGACTAAAAACCCGGCGGACCCGGCGGCCGGGTCGACGATGATGTCTTCCGGCGTCGGTTTTACGAGTTCGACCATCATGTTGATAATATGGCGCGGTGTCCGGAATTGGCCGTTCGTCCCCGCGGTGGCGATTTTCGATAACAAATACTCGTACAAATCGCCTTTTGTATCGCGGTCTTTCATCGGAATGTGGTCAATGCCGTCGACAATTTTGACGAGCAGTTGCGGCGTCGGGATCATGAACATGGCGTCGCCCATATATTTCGCATAGGCGGACTCCCTGTTACCATGCAAGTTTTTGATAAACGGAAACACTTCGTTGGAAACGACCTCATACATATGGGCGGCTTCAAAATGTTTGAATTTGCTCCAACGCAAGTGCTGCTTATCGGGCGGAAAGATGCGTTCCGATTCGATGCCCAGCAAAGCATCTTCCTGTTCGCGCTGCGTTTCGACTTCGTCGAGACCTTTGATGAATAACAAGTATGTAAACTGTTCAATAACCGTCAGCGGGTTCGTAATACCGCCCGTCCAAAATGTTTCCCATATTTTATCGACTTTGTTCTTTAATTCTCCTGTCATCATATAGATGCCCCCTTATTATTTCCAAATTTAATTATACATCGTTTTATCGTTGGTAGAAACTTCGATTTGGCAAGATTTCGTCATTCATGATGGATGGACAACGAAAATTCTCCCCTCGCCTCATCGGTCGTGTGGAAACCCGATGGAACGCCCAAAACGTTTTTGTCGATTCTCTGTTCTGAAAATGAAATAGCAGGAAACAAACCCGTTTCCTGCTTACGTTTCTCGTAACACGATCTGCGCGACACACTCCACATGCGCCGTATGCGGGAACATGTCGACCGGCTGGATGTAGGCGACGCGATAGGCGGCCGCTAGGGTGTCGAGGTCGCGGGCGAGGCTGGACGGGTTGCACGAGACGTAGACGACTTTTTGCGGGCGGACGCGGAGGATCGTTTCGAGCAGCGCCTGGTCGCAGCCGACGCGGGGCGGGTCGACGATGATGACGTCCGGCTTCCAGCCTTCGTTCACCCATTTCGGCAGCCAATATTCCGCTTTGCCGACGACATAGTGCGTGTTCGTGAACCCGTGTTTTTTGGCGTTTTTCTTTGCGTCTGCGATCGCTTCTGGAATCGTATCCATGCCGCGCACTTCGTTGGCGTCGCAGGCGAGCCACAGCCCGATCGTGCCGACGCCGCAATAGGCGTCAACGATCCTCTCTGTTCCGGTGAGAGCGGCTGCTTTTTTCACTTCATCGTACAATTTCACCGTTTGGATCGGATTGAGCTGGAAAAACGCGCGCGCGGAGAGCTCAAATGACAAGTCGCCGAGCGTTTCTTGAATGTATTCGTCGCCGGCGAGCACTTCCGTCTCATCGCCGAAAATGAGCGATGTTTTTTCGCCGTTGATATTTTGCACGATCGATTTGACTTCGGGGAGACGGCGGCGAATTTCGTCAATGAGCAGCTCTTGGCGCGGAATGTCTTTCGTCGCCGTGACGAGAACGACTTGGATGTCGCCGGTATGAAAGCCGACGCGGGCGACGATCGTCCGCACGACGCCGGTTCTTGTCCGCTCGTTGTAAATCGGGATGCGCAAGTCTTGCAAAATCGTTTTGATGATGTTCGTCACGCGCGTCGTTTGCGGGTGTTGGACGCGGCATTCCGACAAGTCGATGAGCCGATGGGAGTTGAGGCCGTACAGCCCGGCGAGCACCTTCCCTTCTTTCATCCCGACTTGGAACTGGCTTTTGTTTCGGTAATGCCACGGGTCATCCATGCCGATTGTCGGACGGATGTCAAGTTTGTCAACATCGAGGCGGCGGGCGTGGCGGCGCAGCGCCTGGATGACAATGTCGCGCTTCGCCTCCAGCTGCGCTTCGTACGCCAAGTGCTGGAGCTGGCAGCCGCCGCACTGGTCATAGAGCGGGCATGGCGGCTTGATGCGGTTTGGCGAGCGCTTGCGGATGCGCTTGATGTTCGCCTCGGCATAGGTAGGGTGGATGTCGGTCGCCTCGACGATCACTTCCTCGCCCGGCAAGGCACCGGGGACGAAGACGACTTGTTTTTGAAAATAGCCGACCCCTTCGCCGTTAATGCCGATTCGCTGAATCGTCAGCGGAAATTGGTCTCCCTTTCGAATCTTCACCTTCGTTTGTCGCTTTGCCATATCGGTCCCTCTCATTCAATGCTTCTCCATAAATAAAGCGCCGCGTAGCTCGCATACGGCTTCCACCGCTCGCCGAGCGCCGCCAGCTCGTGGGCGGTCGGCCGCTTCGGCAGCTGAAAAAGTTGTTCCACCGCCCGCTGCAAGCCAATATCCGCCGGCGGGAAGACGTTCGGGCGGCCGAGTCCGAACAGGAGGAAATTTTGCACGGTCCATGGCCCGATGCCGCGGACGGCGGTCAGCCGTTCCATCACTTCGCCGTCCTCCATCTGCCTGAGTTCATCAAGCCGCAGCTTCCCCTCGGCAATGAGGCGCGACACATCGACGATATATTCCGCTTTCCGTCCGCTCAGCTGCAAGGCGCGCAAGTCCTCGTACGAGCGGGCGGCGATCTCTTCCGGGCGCGGGTAAAACCAAACGCCGTCCCGCTCCTCGCCGAACGTTTTCACAAACCGCTCTGTGAGCCGATAGCCGACTTTGAGATGAAGCTGTTGGTGGATCAAACATTTGACGAGGCAAAAATACAAATCAAAATCAAGCACCAACGGCAGCCCTTCATAACGGGCAAATAGCGGCGCCAGCTCGGTCGCCTGAAAATGGCCGTGCACCGAAGCGAGCGGCGTCCGCCATTGAAACAGATCGGAAATCCGTTCAATGATCTCCTGTTGCCGCTCGGGATGTGGCCCCGACACGATCAAGCGCGGGGCGTCTTTCGTACCGATGCTTTCCACCGCGACGGGCACCTTTACGTCATCGAGATGAAGCGGAACGGTGACGCGCTGCCGCTCTAGATCAACCGCCAGCAGCGGATCGAGCGCCAATCGCTCCAACGCATGGGCAAAATCGTACGGCGCGGGCACGGTAATCGTTTGTTTCCACATCGTTCTCACCTTTCTCGTTCGTCCGTGCCCTTATTATAACGAAAAACGCCCCGCCAAACCAACGAATCGGACAAGCAGCCGATCCGTTTCTGGTGGCGAGGCGGGGAATAGCCTAGCGGCGCACCCTGTTGTTTTGACCATCCGCAACGCGACGACGACGGACACAGGGACAGAAGCTGTCGGCACTGACTTCTGCACCGAAAAGCGCTCACTTCCATGAGCAGACAGGCCGCGCTGAAGGCGTTACGGACGAAACAGCCACGGATGGAGGCCCATCTTTTTCGCCATCAACTCATCTAAGCTGGCAAACGTATACCCTTGTTTGCGCAAGTCGTCGATCACCTTCGGCAGCGCGTCGGCGTTGTCTTTTGAGACCGAGTGCAAAAGCAAAATCGCCCCGGGATGGATTTGCTTCATGATTTGATCGTACGCGTATTGCCAGCCGCGCTGGCGGTCGGTCTGCCAGTCGACGAACGCCAGCGACCAAAAGACGTGGTAATAGCCGAGCTCGCGGGCGAGCGCCAACGTCCGTTCACTGAAAATGCCGCGCGGCGGGCGAAGGTACGCCATCCCTTTTTGCCCGGTCAATTTCTCGGTCTTTTCTTTTACTTTTTCCAGCTCTTCACGGAACCGCTCTTCGCTTGCCGTTGTCAAATCGGGGTGGTGCCATGAATGATTGCCGATGATGTGCCCCTCGGCGGCCATTCGTTTCACCAACTCAGGGGCGGTTTGCAAGTAATGGCCGGTGACAAAAAAGGCAGCCGGCACGTTCTTTTCTTTTAACACGTCTAAAATTTGCGCCGTATAGCCGTTTTCATAGCCGTTGTCAAACGTCAAATAAATCGTTTTTTCGCTCGTATCGCCTAAATAAAAGGCATCGTATTTGGCGAGCAGTTCGTCAAGCTCTTTTCCCGCCGATGGGGGCTGATGGTTTTCGCTCCGCTTGAATCCCCAATGGATCGGGGCATGGCTTGCCGCGAACGCGGGGGCGGGGATCAACGTGAACAGCAACAAAAGAGAAAGAAGCCATTTCATGCGCACAATGCCTCCTTGGCTGCGATCGTTTCCTTTTTCTTATTGTTTTCCCGCCTCCGCGCTTTACGCGCGCCATTTTTTGCAAAAAAAGCCCCAAACGCGCCTGCGGCACACGCGTTTGGGGCCAGGTGAGCTGAGCGACCAGCCGTTCGTTTGAAATCGCTTCTTTCTTTTTATTTGAACACCGGTTCTTTGAATTGAGCGAGCTTTTCAAGTGACGATTTTTCCACATCTTCATGCAAGCTGTTGCCGTGCGAATCCATCGTGACGACGGCGGTGAAGTTTTCGACGCGCAAATGCCACATCGCTTCCGGGATGCCGAATTCCAGCAAATCGACGCCTTCTACGGATTTGATGCAATCGGCGTAATATTGCGCGGCGCCGCCGATGGCGTTCAAATACACGCCGCCGTGTTCTTTTAAGGCTTGCAGCGTTTTCGCGCCCATGCCGCCTTTGCCGATGACGGCGCGGACGCCGAATTTTTTCATGATGTCGCCTTGGTATGGCTCTTCGCGGATGCTCGTCGTCGGGCCGGCGGCTTTGACGTGCCAGCGGCCTTCCTCATCTTTTAACATGACCGGGCCGCAATGGTAAATGATTTGCCCGTTCAAGTCGACCGGCGCGTCATGGTCCATCAAATATTTATGAATAGCGTCGCGGCCGGTGTAAATCATGCCGCTGATGCGGACGACATCGCCGACGCGAAGCTGGCGCACTTGTTCTTCCGACAGCGGCGGAACGAGGTCGATGACGCGTGTGTCGCCTTGTTCAAGCGCCGCGGCGGCTTCCACTTTTTCCAGCTCCTTAGTTAAATCGACGTCTTCGCCGTCTTGGTACAGCCATTCAACGATTTCGCCGGTTTGCGGGTCGATTTTCACGCCCATGCGGCGGAACGCCCAGCAATTGTAAGCGACGGAAACGAAGAAGCTTGCCGGGATGCGGTGCATGACACCGATTTTACAGCCCAGCAGCGTCGATTCGCCGCCAAAGCCCATCGTGCCGATGCCGAGCTTGTTGGCGTTTTCCATAATGTATTCTTCGAGTTGGCGCAGTTCTTCGATCGGATTGACGTCATCGACCGGGCGGAACAGCTGCTCTTTGGCGAGCTCATAGCCCGATGAGCGGTCGCCGCCGATGCCAACGCCGATGAAGCCGGCGCTGCACCCTTGCCCTTGCGCTTGGTACACCGCATGCAAAATACATTTGCGAATGCCGTCAAGGTCGCGGCCGGCGCGGCCGAGCCCTTCGAGTTCACACGGCAGGCTGTATTGAATGTTTTTGTTTTCACAGCCGCCGCCTTTTAAAATCAAACGGACGTCAATGTAATCGTTTTCCCATTGTTCAAATTTGATGACCGGCACGCCTTCTCCCAAGTTGTCGCCGCTGTTTTTGCCGGTAAGCGAGTCGACCGAGTTCGGACGCAGCTTGCCGTTTTTCGTCGCTTCAACAATGGCGGCGCGGATCGCTTTTTTCATTTCGATTTGATTCACGCCGACCGGCACTTTGATTTTAAACGTCGGCAAGCCGGTGTCCTGACAGATCGGCGACACGTTTTCGTCCGCCATTTGAATGTTCTCAACGATCGTATCGAGCGCCATCGCCGCCCGAGTGCCGGCGTTTTCGCGCACTTTCGCCCGAGCGATCGCTCGGCGAACGTCCTTCGGCAGCTTCGTTGACGTCTCCACGATCAAGTCATACATGCTTTGCTGGAATTTTTCCATGTCGGTTCCACGCCCTTTCCCTTTGGATCGCCCTATCGGCAGTTGTCTCATCTCCTTCTATTATACTGCTTTTTCTCGGTTATGGAAAAAATCTTTCTTTTCTGTCTCATCAGCTCCACGCCCGCCTCATAGGAATGGGATAGAGGTTCGGTAAAACGATTGACAAGCGGAGTGACTGTTGCCGATAATGAACGTTGAGACTTTGAATGGAAAGAGGAGAAAGACATGCGTGCATCGACCATGCCAGCGATTACACCGATGTATGACCCGTGGGAGGCGTATGTCGATATTGAAGAATACGGACAACTTGAACTGACGAACATCGAGTTCACGACCACGACGCTTTGCAATATGCGCTGTGAGCATTGCGCCGTTGGCTATACGCTGTCGGCAAAAGACCCCGAGGCGCTGCCGCTTGATTTGTTGCTCCGCCGCTTGGAAGAAATCCCGCATTTGCGATCATTAAGCATCACCGGCGGCGAGCCGATGCTGTCATTAAAATCCGTCGACCAATACGTCGTTCCCCTTCTCCGCTATGCGCACGAGCGCGGGGTGCGGACGCAGCTGAATTCAAATTTGACCCTTGACTTGGCGCGCTATGAACGAATCATTCCGTATTTGGATGTGCTGCACATCTCCCATAACTGGGGAACGATCGATGACTTTATCGACGGCGGATTCGCCATGATGGAGCGGAAGCCGACGCGCGCCCAGCGCGAAAAGTATTTTCAGCGCATGCTCGACAACGCGAAAGCATTGGCGAAAGCGGGGGTCTTAGTGTCGGCGGAAACGATGCTCAACAAGCGGACGGTTCGCCATTTGGAAACGATCCACCGCCAAGTGGTCGAGGAAATGGGCTGCCGGCGGCATGAAATCCACCCGATGTATCCGAGCGATTTTGCCAGTGCACTTGAGACGTTGAGCTTGGACGAATTGCGCGAAGCGATCCACCATTTGCTTGACATTCGCAACGAGGACGTCTGGATGCTGTTTGGCACGCTGCCGTTTTACCCGTGCAGCGACAACGAAGAAGATGTGGCCCTATTGAAGCGGCTGTACGAAAGCAAAAACGTCACCGTGCGCAACGATCCGGACGGCCGCTCGCGGCTCAATGTCAACATTTTCACCGGCGATGTCATCGTCACCGATTTCGGCGATGAACCGCCGCTTGGCAACATCATCCGCGATTCGCTGCCTGACGTGTATGACCAATGGCGCCGCTCGAAACTGGCCAATGAGCTGCTTTGCCATTGTCCGGCGGCGCGCTGCCTCGGGCCGAACGTTCTTGTGAAGCAGACGTATTATCGCGACATCGATTTTACGAAGCGATCCGCGCGAGTGGCCCGATAAGCGGTATGACTAGCAAATGGAAAAGGTGCCCGTCTTTTGGGCACCTTTTACCTCGGTTGCTCGCTGACAACGTAAGACATATACAGCCGGTCCTGCACCGGGATCCACGCCCCGACTCCTCTTGTCGTGACGTTTTTGACGACAATGTTCTTTTTGTTTCCGCGCAAAACGACATACACTTCGCCGTAAGTCACTTTTCCTTTTTCATTGACCGCTGGAACATAGGCGTACAAATACCCCATCTTTTTCGCCGGCACTTGGTACGGCTGGTCTTTTTTCGTGCCAAGGCCGACGACCGTGCTGAACGCAAGCGGCAAATTCGTTTTTTCCATCGCTTTGTTCAGCATCATCCGCTTGACAGCATCCTCATTCGGCACTTTGGATGTCAACCCGCCGCGGACGTGTTTTTGCATTTCTTGTTTATAATACAATTTTTGTGCGGCATCGCCGCCGCGATTATCGAGGAAATTCGTGTTGACTTTTTGGTATTCCCAATTCGTTGATGTCTCCAGCGACTGGTAATTGAGCGGCCATTGACCTAAATAAATCGTCGCTCGATAGCCGATGGCCCATGGCGTGTCCGTCGCCGACGATTCGTTTAAAAGATGAATCAATTCAGGATTTTCGATTTTCACGTTGGCCGATTTCAACAGCTGTTTCGCAAACGAGCTTGGCTCTAAATGCGGCAAGTCTTGCGTTGGATTTGGGTACGTATTTTCTTTCGATATATCGATCACCGCGGTGGGCGCCGGTTTGCCGGAGGACGCCAACGTCGGCGCTGCGGCCGCATATAGAAGCAGCGCGCTCACGAGCAACGAAACGGACCATTTTTTCATCCCGCATGTTCACTCCTTTCGCTCCTAGGTATTCATGGTTAGTTTCTTTCAAAACCTGCTCTTTATCCGCGGCGATGAAAATTTTGTCCTGCTTCGGCGTTTCGTTTTCTTCGTCTGTCCAAACCACTAGGAGGCCGTTTTTAACGGAAGCCCCGTCACAGCAAGTAAAAGCCGATTCCCATAATCGTATACGCCGCCAGCAGCGTCGCCCCTTCAAACCAATTTGTATCCCCGTCATTGGAAAGGACGATGATGAGCAGCACGGAAGCGGCCATCGCGACCAGCTCAGGAAGCGAAAAGACGAGCGGCATTTTTTCCGGAAACAGAAGCGAAACGAGCACAAGTACCGGCGCGACGAACATGGCGATTTGCAATGTCGAGCCGATAGCGATTTCGACGGCGACGTTCATTTTGTTTTTATACGCCATAATGACGGCCGAAGCGTGCTCGGCCGCATTGCCGACAATGGCGACGATGATGATCCCGATAAACAGTTCGCTCCAGCCGAACGATTCGGCGACCGTTTCAAACGTATGGACAAGCCGTTCCGATAAGTAAGCCACCGCCACCGTGGCCAGCGCCAAAATGGTCGTCGCTTTTCCTTTTCCCCATTCCGGCTCTTCGTGTTCTTCCGTTTTATCGGATTGATGCTGATAAACGCCGCGGTGAGTGACAAGCCGAAAATACAGGGCCGCGATATAAAGCAAAATCATGATGATGGCGATGCCGACGCTGAGCGCCAGCTGCTCTCCGCGGTCCATCTGCATCGTAAACACCTCAGGGATGACAAAGGCGACAAAAATGGCAAACGTCAACAACCCCGCGTTATGGCGGGCATCATAAATGTTAAATCCTTGCCGTTTGTATTTGAGCCCACCTACAAAAAATGACAGCCCGGCAACGAGCAATAAGTTGCCAAGCACCGAACCGGTCAAGGAAGCGAGCACAACGTCAACGAGCCCAGCCTTCAAGGCAAAAATGGAAATAATCAGCTCGACGGCGTTCCCGAATGTCGCATTCAACAACCCGCCGATGCGCGGCCCGGCGACAATCGCCAAACTTTCCGTCGCCCGCCCCATATAGCTGGCGAGCGCAATGATCGTCAAACAGTATAGCCCAAACAGCAAAACGGTCGGCCAGTGAAGAAGTCCGCCGATGACGGACACCGGCACGCCGATCCATGTCAGCCAAGCGAATACTTTGTTCATTTTCGCTTCTTCCACCTTTCCATTCATTTTCGTTGCACAATCCGGCATTCGCCTGTACGATGAAGAGTGGCGCATCTACTACGATGAAGAGTGGCGCATCTACACCGAAACATTTGAAGGGCAGCGTGATCGGCCGCGGGGGAACCTTACCGCTTGGTAACGGGATTTTTGCGGAGGGCCCACGGGCGACGCTTTGCCCTCTGCCCAGGGGATGAAAGCGACCGCTTGCCGACGAGATTTCCACAGAAAATTCGACGGGTAGCGTTTTCCCTCCATCCAGGGCTGAACATCACGCGCCAGTGCGGCCTTTTCACGGAAAAGATCCATGGGCAATGGTTTGCCCTCCACCCGGGGATGAAAATCCGCGTCAGGCCTGCATTTTCACAGAAAAGATCCATGGGCAATGGTTTGCCCTCCACCCGGGGATGAAAATCCGCGTCAGGCCTGCATTTTCACAGAAAAGATCCATGGGCAATGGTTTGCCCTCCACCCGGGGATGAAAATCCCACGTCAGTTTGACATTTTGATGGAAAACAGGCATACCGCTGCCTTGCCTCTGTCGTTTGGCAGCGGCAACGCGAACAATCCACAGAAACGGGGGCTTGCCAATGCGTTTCGCTGTTTTAACCGGAATCGTCGCCATTTCAGGCTTGTCTCAAGGAATGCTGCTTCCATTGCTGGCTCTTTTGCTTGATAAACAGGGGATTTCTTCTTCGGTGAACGGAGGGCATGCGGCCGCGCTGTATGCCGGTGTATTGCTCATTTCCCCTTTTTTGGAGCAGCCCTTGGGCAAATATGGGTACAAGCCCATGATTCTCCTTGGCATTTCTATTGTAATATGTTCGCTTACCCTTTTTCCACTGTTCCCTTCCTTTTTCATTTGGTTTGTTCTGCGCTTTCTCATTGGGGTAGGCGATCATATGCTTCATTTTGCGACTCAAACGTGGATCACTGACTTTTCGCCGCCGGAGAAGCGCGGACGACGGCTGTCGCTGTACGGTTTAGCGTTTGGGCTTGGCTTTACCGCCGGGCCGCTGCTCGCTTCGCTCGCTTCGGTCAACGAAGCGTTGCCTTTTTTCATCGGCGCTCTGCTCAGTCTGATCGGCTGGATGGCCGTGTTTTCGCTGCCGAATGAAAAACCGCGGCCGTTGGAACGAACGTCCACGGCGGCCGGGCGGTGGCTAGGGGCGTGGAAGGGGGCATGGCCCGCGCTCTTGTTGCCGTTTGCTTACGGCTTTTTGGAAGCGGCCATTCACTCGGTGTTCCCGCTGTACGCCTTGGATCAGCGGTTGAGCGCAGAACAAATCGCGTTTTTACTGCCTTGCTTCTCATTGGGGGGCATCCTGTTTCAGCTGCCGCTTGGAGCATTGAGCGACTGGCTCGGGCGCCGCATTACCATCACTGGGGCGCTGTTGGCGGGCGCCGGCTGTTTTTTGGCGGCGTTTGTTGCCGATCCTTCTCCCGTCAGCCTAGCGATCTGCTTATTTGCCGCCGGGATGTTTACAGGGTCGCTGTTCTCGCTCGGCATCGCCTACATGACCGATCTGCTGCCAAAAGCGCTCCTCCCGGCCGGGAATTTGTTGTGCGGAATGTTGTACAGCCTCGGTAGCATGATCGGCCCGCCGCTTTCCGGCAGCGCTGTCGATGTTGCAGCGGACGCCTTTTTCCTAGCGGTCAGCGCCGTTCTCCTGCTCCCGGTTCTCGGCCTTGTGAAGCGACGAAAGCAGGAAAAAACGGCCTAACCGCTTCCTTTCATTTTCTGTTTTTTTTTAAAAAAAATCATTGACCGTTTTCTCTTTTCTGTTATATAATAAAAGCAAGATAATCAC
>NZ_JPYA01000199.1 GCF_000750005.1 Geobacillus icigianus
TTCCGACTTAATGTCCAAAAACATTCCCTCCTTAAAATAATTACTTTCTAAATAATTCGGGATACAATTCTTTATTCAATTGAATTACATCTCTTAAACTTTTTCTTATTTCCGAAGTGTATAGCCCATCCTCCATATAAATTCTTCGAGCATCCCAAATATCATGTGCTAGTGCGTCTCGGTAGCTAAGATTTAAATAATCGTTTAATCTTTCTCCAGAAAGTCCATAAGTATAAGTTCTACGATGTCTTCCCCCAGTACCAGGATGCGGTTGTTCCATATTCATGCTAACACCATCATTTCGCTTTATACCGACTTTCTTTATTTTTTCGGCAGATGGCATATGGTGTGGGGTGAGATGATCAAACGCTTTACCTTGCTTTATTAATTGTTTGTAAGTTCCTATTTTTCCCTCACCCGGCAATAAACCTTTTTTTCCGTCCCCTTGGCACCCTTCTCAACCACTCCCCCCTCAACTTTCTTGATCATGTTGAGGGACGCATCTTTCACTTCGTTCATCCACACCCGAGGCGCCGCCCCCACTCCCGCATACGCCGGCTGCCATGAAACGGAGGCGACGTTTCCTACTAATTCGTCCCATTGCTTCTTGAACAATCGGGCTGTTTCGGCAAGAGGAGAGCGGACGGTTTGGCGAAAGGCGATGTCGCCGATCGCTTTCATTTTATCATCGCGCACGACATGTTTCACTTTCGGGCGGAGGCGGCATCGATCGCCTTGGCCCCCTTGATCGCCGCTTTTCCAGCAACGCCGGCACTTTTAGCCGGAGGAACAATCGATAACAGCAACATCCCGCCCGCCAGCAGCCGATCCCCGATCGACAGGCGCTCGCCGGTGATCGGGTCGTACTCGCCAAATACGCGCTGCACGTCATACCAGCCGAGGAGCTCCAGACCGAATTCCTTCATGTTGTCGGCCAGCGTCTCGTCCGCTTGGCGCATCGCGGCGGCAGCGCGATACAGAAGTTCTTCCGCTTCGTTCAGTTTGTCTTCATAACGCTTCAGCCAATGAACGAGTTCGTCCCGCAACACTTCGATGGCGGGCGTGCTGACGCCGGGGAGGTCCATCACCAGGGAAGAGGGCTCCCATGACAGCGTCGTCCGCGCCCGCTCGCAAGCGTCTTCGGCATCGGGAATGTGCTTCGCGACCGTTTCCAACTCATCCGGTTTCAACCGAATCATGTGATCACAACTCCTCTATCATTCGACGAAGACGGGCGATTTCCCTGCTGATTTCATCGACCCATTCATCCGCCGTCGCCTCAATCCGCATCTCGATTTGTCTTACATCGGCATAGACCCACTCATCCGCTTCCCGCGCCTCCCTTTGCCAGTACGGAATATATTCATCGTTGGCGCGATAAAAGCCGCGAATGCCACCTTGAAATTCTTCCATCGCTTCATGCACTTGCCCTTGGTAAGATTGCAAAATGGCCATCGCTGCTTCGTAAGCCCTCCGCTTCATTTCCTTTTCAATCGACTCTACCATCGATGACACTTGTATTCCCTTCCCGGTTAAAGTGGCGAAATAATGTCCAATATCAAGCTATCCCCTGCTGTTTCAAATAAAAACTTTACATCGTCCCTCCATTGAACCCTCCCTCTAGTTTTTGTTGATATCTAACAGTCTATGGTGCGCTTCGCGGTCACTGCTGAACATTTTTTACTGCAGTGGGTCGGTGTGTATGCGATACACCTTGGATCTCTGCATCGCTGATGAGGACAAACCCTCCCATGTCTCCGGGCGTCTTTGCGCCAACATTCCCTCGTTCGGTCTCTTCATCAGACAGAGGCCGGCTAAGCTCACTCCCTTTAAATAAGTCCCGTTTGCACCACATTCTCGATCCCTTCAGCTTTCATCATTTTGTCCATTCGCTACTCAAGAAATACGATTTTCTTTTATGCCGAAACAACAGTAGGTTTTTTCAATACATCCTGATAAAAACCCTGCTATTATATTTTTTCATCCAAAAAATAATCACACTCTACACCTGCTTATCTCACATTTCGCACCCTAACAGGGTAGAAAGAAAGGATGTTTTATTTCGTTTTTTAGAATACCATTTCGACCAACACAACGAGCGATGACAATCCTTTTTTTACCATCGCTAGTCGTTCCGTATGACGTTACACGTAAATGCTCTCATCCATGCCCAATCCCTGCAGGATCCTTCGCTGATCAGGGGTGAGCGGTTTCCCTAACGCGCGTTGGATGTGCCCATCCGGCAGCTCCAGTAGGACGACTTTCACATACCGGAACAATTGAAAAATCGCCTGCCCGGTGGGTCGGGTCAGTTTCCGGCCTCCTGCGCCCTTGAATGGGCGTTCCGGGGGGATGAACGGACGCGCCCGGCGCTGGAAGAGGCGGGAAATGGCCAAGGCCAACAGAAACAGGGAGAGCACCTCGGGATTCCACGTTTTGTCCGACATGTTGCCGTCGTGCACATCGCCGGAAAACGGGATGCCGTCTTCGTTGCCGATCAGCCCGAAACCGATTGGTTTTTGCCAACGATGGTGCCGGTTGTAACCATGTGTGATCTACAGGGCCTCTGACGAGACCGATTCATACGCGCCGTAAACGGTCTTGTCCGTCGTATCGGAGTGGAAGACGCGAAGAGAGAGGCCTTCTTTCTTGTCGATCTGCACGAGGCAAGACGAAAGGACTTGATGGATATTGTCATACGGCTGATCGTCGCTGGAGAATAAGTATTTCTAGAATTCGTTCGATAAATTTGCCAATTTCCCGTGTACTCATGCCACTTTGATACATCTTGATGATGGCTTCCTCCAACCAGCCGGTATGTCGTTGGTAAGGGGCAAACAGCTGCGTTTGAAATTCTCCGTTTCGGTCTCTAGGGACCAAAAGACCTTCAATCCGGCCCTATTGCGTATCTAGATTTCGTTAGTAATAGCCGTTTCTCATGTTTGGCGTTCCAGCCTGTTCGATTTCGAGGAAATGTTTGATTTCTTCCCGCATGATCCGTTCTCATTTTTCTTTTACAAACTGACGAATGGTATTTTCCAGTTGATTTGCCCAGTCTACATTCGGTATACTTTTAGATATAGGTAGGGTTCTCCTTTCTCTAAGATTTTTGGTCCAATCATAGAATACCCTACCTTTTTTCTTTTGTTCTAGCAAAATGCTTTACACAAAATTTTATACATCATCTTAACTTTGATTTAAGTTATGCAAAATAGTACGTATGAACCAAGTAAGTCTATCACTGTTCATTTTCCTCATAGCATGTTTTCTAACAAACTCTTGAATATCATCCCAATGATCAAGTTGAAGAATTTGTTCTAACTCTTGCTGAAGTTTTTGTCGATATTTCCTCTCTTCAGTTAAACGAAATTCTTTGACTAGTGTTTCTAATTCTTCATAGTTAGCACTGGGGGTAAAATAACATTCAAGAAAATATTTAAAAGTATCGTACTTCAGGTCCTCGTTCAATGATATCACCCTTTATTTAACAATAGGAAATGCAGTTACTATTCTGAATCCTAGCTCCTGTGTTGAATCCCTAATCAATACTACTCTAGGAGGCTGGTGATTTAGTGCAAAAACGACTGATTCCACTCCTTTCTCAATTAGAGAAACCTTACAGAATCAGCTTTCTTTTCTGAATGAACATGCCGACGATTAGCGGTGACAGCCGTTTTTCACCGCCCTTCTAGAATTGGTTAGGTTATAAACGACATATTTTTTATCTCTAAGAACCCCTTTTCCTATTGGATGATTGTGTGATACATCGAATATTTTTCTTCCCGCATCAGATTCATTTAGCCATTTAGCAATATCATCGGCATTCTTGCGCAAGTTTTCCTGAATAGCTTTAATGGCTATCTGCTTATTAGTAAACGTAGTAGCTGCTTCTACATCTTCTTGAATGGATCTTTTAATGAGTTCTTCATTTGTTTTTGACACATGTCTATCTAAAGTATGTCCGCCAGCAGCTTCCATCCTATCAAGAAAATCAACATCGATTTTCCGTATTAGATCTGGATCTGCTGCATCTATACCCTTAGCACCCTTCTCAACCACTCCCCCCTCAACTTTCTTGATCCTGTTGAGGGACGCATCTTTCACTTCGTTCATCCACACCCGAGGCGCCGCCCCCACTCCCGCATACGCCGGCTGCCAGGAAACGGAGGCGACGCTTTTGACTAATTCGTCCCATTGCTTCTTGAACAGGCGGGCGGTTTCCGCAAACGGCGCTTTGATGACTTGATGGTAGATCGTGTGGAAGATCGTCTTCATGGTATCATCGCGCACGACATGTTTCACTTTCGCAAGGAAGAGAGTCCTTTTTGCATCTTTTTGCTTACTTCCCCCGCCCCACCGAAGGAAATCCTCCTCTTTTTGAATAGAAGGGGAACTTCTTTCTCCTACAAACATTTTCCTCATACTATAACTGTTTGCGTAAACACTTTGCATATCTCTGTACTTTCATTTTGTGGAAAATAACTTCTTCCTTTACTACGTCCAAATCCTGTTTCTGACAGGCTAACACACTTTTGTTATGCTGTACAGATGCTTCATCTTCCAAACATCCAATGAATTCCAGCCTTGGATGCCCGTCCTTTTCGTCAGCCAACTGTTTAAAGTATTCAGCTTATTTGAATAGTTTCCTTACTTTTAACGCTGTCTGTGGGACGTTACTACCTAAACGTTTCAGCTCGTCCACCTGTGCCATTAGAACTGCCTTTTCCTGTGCTTATTTTGCCGTTCTCCTTTTCATCCTTTGATTTTGGACATACCAAAAAAGCTCATTCCTCCTTATCATTCAAGTTGGAATAAGCCTTTGAAAGCTGATCTAAGCGTGTTCGTTGAGTTGTTTAATGTTTGGTTTGTTGGTTGTATGGTACGATCCTGCTGTTAATGATGTAAACCTCATGTAATTGCATCCCGTTTAGAAACTATTTTTTCTCTCTTTCCACCGTCTCTAAATATCTTTTTAAATGTTTTTTTCCAGAGTTACTTTTAGGCATAATGCCAAGATACTTATATTTCCAAATAGTCTTTCTTTCGTGCAAGTCTGCATTTGAAAGATCATCATAATTAAAATCAATTTTAAATTTTCCTGTATTGTCCAAGATTAAAGTGAAATTGGTCCAAGGCTCTTGAGTGTTATCTTTAAACTCTGTCCAGAGCTTCTGAGTAAGATCCATTAATTGATTCAATTTTTCTGAATATTCATGTTCACTTACTCTAAAAATTTCAGGAATATCATGACTGTAAACAGGTTTATCACTTCCTTCAGGATAGTAATAAAAGTAAGCAGTTCGAGAGCCTTCAACAATCTCACCATATAGATAAACCTTAGACCACTCCTCAGGAATAGTATCAACAACAACTTCTGCTATCTCATGGTATAGGATTCCTAATTTTTCTTCATTCATCTAACTTCCCCCCTAGTACATTATCAAATCGCCTAATTTCCCAATCATCATCACCAATTTTGTACTTAATATCAAAACTTATTGGGCGGTGAGAATCTCCCTTATAATTTGGCTTTATCTTTACTTTCACTTCATCGCCTTGTTTAATTGCTTCTGCCCAAGTATTCTCAAGTTTCTTCCATTCACCCTTATTGAGATTCCCATTCATTGGTACAAGATTATCGAGATCACCTGAACCTTTAAAAATACTTGCAATTAAATGCCCACCTTCATCATCTGGCAATCTGTCTTCCCGTCCTGCAACTTTCTGAGCATAATTATTTCTTTTTCCATGTCCTAACTTGAGAGTACCTTCAGCACTGGAAATCCGTCCATTACTATCTGTTTTATAAGTGTATCCCTCTTTACTTGTATACTCAATATCTGGTTTTAGTACCTTTTTACGACCATCTTTAGTGTAATGATCTCCATAACTCACTTTAGTAGGAACTTTTGGCGTCCCCTTGGCACCCTTCTCAACCACTTCCCCCTCAACTTTCTTGATCATGTTGAGGGACGCATCTTTCGCCTCACCCATCCACACCCGAGGCGCCGGCCCCACTCCCGCATACGCCGGCTGCCATGAAACGGAGGCGACGTTTCCTACTAATTCGTCCCATTGCTTCTTGAACAATCGGGCTGTTTCGGCAAGAGGGGAGCGGACGGTTTGGCGAAAGGCGATGTCGCCGATCGCTTTCATTTTATCATCGCGCACGACATGTTTCACTTTCGCAAGGGCGGAGGCGGCATCGATCGCCTTGGCGCCCTTGATCGCCGCTTTTCCGGCGACGCCGGCACTTTTAGCCGGTGGTACAATCGATAATAACAACATCCCGCCCGCCAGCAATCGGTCCCCGACCGACAGGCGCTCGCCGGTGATCGGGTCGTACTCGCCAAATACGCGCTGCACGTCATACCAGCCGAGAAGCTCTAAACCGAATTCCTTCATGTTGTCGGCGAGCGTTTGGTCCGCTTGGCGCATCGCGGCGGCGGTGCGATACAGAAGTTCTTCCGCTTCGTTCAGTTTGTCTTCATAACGCTTCAGCCAATGAACGAGTTCGTCCCGCAGTGCTTCGATGGCAGGCGTGCTGACGCCGGGGAGGTCCATCGCAAGGGAAGAGGGCTCCCATGACAGCGTCGTCCGCGCCCGCTGGCAAGCGTCTTCGGCATCGGGAATGTGCTTTGCCACCGTTTCTAATTCATCAGGCCTCAGCCGAATCATCACCCGCGCTGCTCCCTTTTATCCCCATCACCTAACAAACGTGGCATGCAACGCATTTTTCTTCACTCCTCCATTTATACTTTGTATAAATGGTAACACAAGTGAATCAAGTATAAATTATGATTTTATTCCTATTTTATAGTAAATTCAGTGGTTATATATGCCTAATTTTTACATAACCGATAATACGAAATTCCTTTGACATATCCCCCTTTTCCTCCCCCACTTCTCTAAACAAAAAAAGAGGTAACTATTCAGCCGTTACATAGAAAAAGTTTACGAACTCTGGTTGATTCTCGCTCCCCTTGTCTATACTAGTACCATCCAAGACAAGGGAGGTGAACATGATGGCAAACGTTGTTTTTGATTTCCA
>NZ_JPYA01000200.1 GCF_000750005.1 Geobacillus icigianus
AAATGAAACCGGAGAAAGGGGAAAGGGACGAATGAAGAGGGAAGAATTGGTCGCCCCCGAGCGCTACAACTTGACGTCAGAAGTCGAGCGGCACGCGGCTTTTCATCCAACCCGCATCGCGCTAAAATGGGAGAGCGAACAAGGCGAGACAAAAGAGATTACATACGGCCGCCTGATGGCGCGCGCCAACCAAATTGGAAACGTTTTCTTATCGCGTGGACTGCAAAAAGGAGACAAAGTGCTCATCATGGTGCCCCGTCTCATTGAAGCCTATGAAGTGTACTTAGGGGCGCTGAAAGCGGGACTTGTCGTCATCCCGAGCTCGGAGATGCTGCGGACGAAAGATCTGGAATACCGACTCACCCATAGCGAGGCCAAAGCGGTCGTCGCCTACGCACCGTATCTTGACGAGTTTGCGCCGATCGCAGGCATTGACCGCCTCACCAAGTTCGTCATCGGAAACGAGGGACAAGACGGATGGATCTCACTGGAAACCGCCATGGCGAACGAGAGCGAGACGCTTGAGGCGGCGGACACCGGGCGCGATGACATGGCGTTTTTGTCCTACACCTCTGGGACGACTGGCAATCCGAAAGGGGTTGTCCATTGCCACGGCTGGGCGTACGCTCACTTGCGGACAGCGGCCAAAAATTGGCTCTGCATTGAGGAAGGCGACCTTGTTTGGGCGACGGCCGGACCGGGGTGGCAAAAATGGATTTGGAGCCCGTTTTTATCGGTGCTCGGCTCGGGGGCGACCGGGTTCGTCTATTATGGCCGTTTTGAGCCGGAAAAATATTTGCAGCTACTAGAAAAATACAACATCAATGTGCTGTGCTGTACGCCGACGGAGTATCGCTTGATGGCGAAAGTGACGGATATCGGCCGCTACCGTTTGCCGCATCTGCACAGCGCCGTATCGGCCGGCGAGCCGCTCAATCGCGAAGTAATCGATACGTTCGCCAAGCATTTTGGCGTCCACGTGCGCGACGGCTATGGGCAGACGGAAAACACGCTGCTTGTCGGCGTCATGAAGGGGATGGAAATTAAACCGGGATCAATGGGGAAACCAACGCCGGGCAATCTTGTCGAGATCATCGACGAAAACGGCGAACCGTGCCCTGTGGGCGTCGTCGGGGATATCGCCGTCCATGTCGACACGCCGGCGCTGTTTAAGTATTACTACAAAGACCCGGAGCGGACGGCGATACAGTTCCGCGGCGACTATTACATCACCGGCGACAAAGCGCGCAAAGACGAGGATGGCTACTTCTGGTTTGAAGGCCGCGGCGATGACATCATCGTCAGCTCCGGCTATACGATCGGCCCGTTTGAAGTTGAAGACGCGCTCGTCAAGCATCCGGCGGTGAAAGAATGCGCTGTCGTCGCCAGCCCGGATGAAGTGCGCGGCCATGTCGTCAAAGCGTTCGTCGTTCTCCGCGATGGGGTCGACAAAAACGATCCATCGCTCATTCCGGCGTTGCAGGAGCATGTCAAACAATTGACCGCTCCGTACAAATACCCGCGCAAAATCGAGTTCGTCGATGACTTGCCGAAAACGGCGTCTGGGAAAATTCGCCGCGTCGAGCTGCGCGAGCGGGAAGCGCGCTTGGCCGGCCGGTCATCGTAAGCGCGGGATATGGAAACGCGAGGGCAATGAAAGGCCGCAAAACAGCCCGCCTCCTTAACATGAACCCGCCTGAAGGCCACCCGTTTCGGGAGGGGGCGAGCCGTTCATAAAACGAAAGAGGGTGTCCCGAAAGGATCGGGATCCCTTCTTTCGTTGCTATCTATACGTGCTGACTGCTTCTGCCGCACGATCGGTTGTGCCGATCTTGAAGGCAGACCGCCTTTTGGGTCAGCCCCTCTTCCATCCATACGCACCAAATATTCCCACACACCTTGTCGTCTCGTGAAGAACGGCGGCCTTGCGCGCCGTTTATAAAAAGACGCGTTTCACCTTATCCCAGAACGAATTGTCTTTCAGCCGCACCGTTTTGACGACCCGATCGCTCAGGCGGATGTCGATTCGTTCGATATGCTGGATGCTGAGCGCCTCGTTGTCGAGGCCGATGATCGGAAAATGGCTTGCTTCTTCCGACATTTTTAGCGTCAGCTTCCGCGCTCCGCTTAAAATGAACGGCGAGCCGAGCGTTCGGTAACGGTTGTTGTTAAGGGAAGCGAGCTCGCTCACTTGGAAGCACGGCAAAAGCGGATCGACGACCGCCCCGTGCACCGATTTATTGTAGCCGGTGCTGCCGGTCGGCGTGGAGACGATCAAGCCGTCGCCGCGGAACGTTTCAAAATGAAGGTCGTCAATAAAGACATCGACCGCCATCGTTTTTATGATTTGCGAGCGAATCGAGCATTCGTTTAAACAAAAGAACGAGGTCGTGCCATCGATCGTCACTTCAATGATCGGATAACGCCGCACTTCAAGTCGCCAATTTTTGGCCGCTTCCACCATATGATCGATATCGTTGATATGGAAATCGCAGTAGAATCCGCGCGTCGGCAGCACGGACACACCGACATACAGACTGTCGGGACGGAACCCGGTTTGTCGGACCGCTTGTAAAAATGCCCCATCATCGCCGATGCTGACGATAATATTCGCCTCGCGAAAGTCATCGACCACGACGAACGGCCCGCGTTTCGTTCTTTCGATGAGCGGTTTTACTCGTTCAACAAGACCGTCATCATAATTGTAAAAAAAGTAGAGGTGATTGCGTTCTGTGTTCATTTTTTGACCTCCTACTAGCATTCTTGTATAATCCAATGTACAATATCTATCGTACCATATTTTCCATCAGTTCTAAAAACAGGAGAACTACGACGGGAGGAAGACGAATGAATCGGAAACGATGGGTGGCATTGGCCATCGCTGCAGTTCTGTTCATCATTTCAGTGTTGGTGCAAGCGGTCAGTGCGTTGTTATCCGACAAGGCAGGTGGATGGTCTGAAAAATGGATGGCGCTCATGGATTCGCCATTCAGTGAGGAAGTCATTGCTGATGGCAATCCAACCAAAAAAATTGCCGTACTAGAAGTTGATGGTGTCATCCAAGACAGCGGTGAAGGAGGGACGGTGCTGTCGTCCTCTTCCTACAATCATCAGGCATTTTTACAGATGATCCAGCAAGCACAGGAAGACCATGATGTCAAGGCAATCATTCTACATATCAATTCGCCGGGGGGCGGCGTCATGGAAAGTGCCGAAATTCATGATCAGCTCTTGAAGCTGAAAAAGAAAACGAACAAGCCGATTTACGTGTCGATGGGGGCGATGGCCGCTTCCGGCGGCTACTACATCGCGACCGCCGGGGATAAAATTTTCGCCAGTCCAGAGACGATCACTGGTTCGATTGGTGTCATCATGCAAAGCGTTAATTATGAAAAGCTGGCGAAAAAGTACGGGGTAGAATGGGTGACGATCAAAAGCGGCCCATATAAAGATATTATGAATCCTGCTCGCCCTATGACAGAAGCGGAGCGTACCTTGCTGCAACGGCTCATCAACAACTCCTATGAACAGTTTGTCAATGTGGTTGCCAGTGGGCGAAAGATGCCAAAAGATGTGGTCCGCAGACTGGCCGACGGTCGCATTTATGACGGTCGCCAAGCGAAATCGCTTCGTTTGATTGATGAGTTTGGCTATCTCGATGATGTGATCGAGGCGCTAAAGAAAGAACACCATCTCAAAGGAGCGCAAGTGGTCAAATATGTGTCCGATAAGCCGTGGAGCTCACTGTTGCGTGCTGCCACCACCCAGCTAAAGCCAACCGACGAGACGGTGTTGTTCATTCGCCAGTTGGCGCATCCGTCATCGCCGCGTCTGATGTATTTGTATGCTGAGTAAAGGAGGAACCCATCATGACAGAGAGAGAAGCAGCGGCGTTGCTAGGAGAAGTTGTTCCGCCGACGGTGTGCTCTGTATATTACGGTGGATTTTGGCTCCGTTTCTGGGCTTATTGTCTGGATATCATCGTAGTCGCAAGCATCAATCGCCTGATTGTATGGCCTTTGTTCCGTCTGTTTGACTGGCCGCTTGAGCAGGATGGGATGTTTGCACCGGCCACGATCGCCGCAGCGATCGTGTTTTATGCGTACTTTGTGCTCATGACGAAAGCGTTCGGCCAAACGCTTGGCAAAATGGTGTTCGGCTTAAAAGTGGTTGACGAACGGGGCGGGCGGCTCACATGGCTGACGGTGCTGTTCCGCGAAGTCGTCGGCAAGTTTATTTCCAAAACGCTGTTGTTTGTCGGTTTTCTGTTCGTGGCGTTTTCCGAAAAGAAAAAAGGCATGCACGATCAATTCGCCGATACGATCGTCATTCGCGAGTAGTCCCCGGCAAAGGGCACCGGTCACTTCACCATCATCATCGACCTGCCGAAACGGCAGGTTTATTTTTTTTTCCATATGGTGACAATGTATGGAGAAAGGAAGTGCGGACCGTTGAAAACAGGAATGGTAGTGATCATCATCGTTGGTTTTTTTCTGTTGCTGCTCGCCTCGATGAAAGTGTCGGTGGCCATCGCTTTCCGCCACGTACGGAATGATGAAGAATGCAAAATCGTAGTGCGCACGCTGTTTGGCCTTTTCCGTTATACGATCCGCATTCCGCTCCTCAAACCGGAATGGGACGGAAAAACGCCGCAGGTGGCGTTTGTCCAAAAGCAAGGTGTCGGCGGAACGAGGGACAAGGAGGAAAAAAAGGGGAAGTTGACCCCGGCGAAAGTGGCCCGCTTCATCCGGCAAGTAAAACGGTTTTTGCGGCAAGTTGTCGATTTGCACGAAATTATGAAACAATTTTATCGCCATGTAACGGTGACGCAATGGGAGTGGAAAACGAGAATCGGCACGGGCGACGCGGCGTCAACCGGCTTGCTTGTGGGGCTTGGCTGGTCATTGAAATACATGATCATCGGCGCGGTGAGCCGCTACATGAACATGAAAACCGTCCCGGTTGTTGCCGTTGTGCCCGCGTATGACCAAGCCGTGTCAGAAACGGCGTTTGCATGTATGATTCATTTTCGAATCGGGCATGCTATGGTAGCAGGATGGCGAGTGATTAAGCATTGGCGCGGGCGGCGGCCGGCGAAATGGTCGACCGCACGGCAGGTAAACGAAGGCTACTAGGAGGAATGAACATGACGAACCATCCGATTCAAGGGCTGATGACGACGGCGATGGAAAATTTAAAACAAATGATCGACGTCAACACGATTATCGGCGACCCGGTCGAAACGCCGGACGGCAGCGTGATTTTGACCGTGTCGAAAGTCGGGTTTGGCTTTGCCGCGGGCGGCAGCGAGTTTATGGTTGACGGCCAACAACATGGCCAGCAAGGAACACAAGCGGGCGGAAACGGACAGGCACAAGGGAACGGACATCCGTTTGGCGGCGGCAGCGGTGGGGGCGTGTCGATTACGCCGATTGCGTTTCTCGTCGTCAACTCGTCCGGGGTGAAGCTGCTTCATCTGGACGAAAGCACGCACTTATATGAAAAAATTCTCGATGTCGCTCCGCAGGCGCTTGAAAAAATTCAGGCGATGCTGAAGAAAAACAAGAAAGACGGCGGCGCCCGCGAACAGACGAACGACTTTGACATTTAGCCGGACCGCTGGCGTCCGGCGTTTTTTTGTTTGGCAACCGTATCGGACAAAATCGTTGAAAAATTCCGTGTTGCGCTTTAGTATGGAAGTAGTACATATTTTTTCTAAAGGGGGAGAGAACCCATGGCTCAGGTGACGTTTAAAGGGCAGCCGGTGACGCTTGTCGGCAACGAAGTGAAAGTCGGCGACAAAGCGCCGGATTTCACCGTACTTGATCAAAACTTGCAGGAAGTGACGCTCGCCGACACGAAAGGGCACGTCCGGCTGATCAGCGTCGTTCCGTCGCTCGATACCGGGGTTTGCGATGCGCAGACGCGCCGATTCAATGAGGAAGCGGCGAAGCTGGACAATGTGAAAGTGTTGACGATCAGCGTCGATTTGCCGTTTGCGCAAAAGCGGTGGTGCGGCGCCGCCGGCATTGAGAACGTGCAAATGTTGTCCGACCATCGCGATGTCTCGTTCGGACAGGCCTACGGCGTCTTGATCAAGGAGCTGCGCCTGCTTGCCCGCGCCGTGTTCGTCATCGATAGCAACGACACGGTGACGTATGTCGAACACGTGCCGGAAGTGACGAACCATCCGAACTACGAAGCGGCGATAGAAGCGGCAAAAGCGGCGAAATAACGATGAGCGGCGGACATCCGCCCGCATAGGATGCCCGACCATAGCGGCCCCGACTCGTTCGGGGCCTTTTCATGTTTTCGATCGGCCCCTTTCTTGCGGTGTGAGGCGGACGGGCGTACAATATACAGAAGGGACGTTGGTAGAAAGGTGGGGACGGATAGATGATGGCGCCAGTTGAACGGTTGTTCACGGTCGTTGACGAGACGGCCCGGATTTTGCAAGAAGAATTGCAATGCACGTATTTGGAAGCTGTTGCCGAGACGGGGGAAAATTTGTTTCATGGCGACGTGTTGCAAGACGAAGTGAGCGAGCTGAACGCGAAACGGTTGAAAAAGCAGTATCGCGAACTGCTGCTGGAACGGTTTCAAAACGAAGACATCCGCAAAGCGTTCCAGCTCGCGGTGCTAAAAGGGATGCGAACGCATGTCCAGCCGCATCATCAAATGACCCCGGATGCGGTCAGCCTGTTTTTGGCCTATTTAGTCCGCGAGTTTACGCGCTCGCATTTGGCGGTGACGATTCTCGACCCGGCCGTCGGCACGGCGAATTTATTAACGGCGGTGTTAAACGGCCTGCGGGGCAAACAGGCGGCCAGCTACGGCAGCGATGTCGACGACCTGCTCATCAAATTGGCCTATGTCAACGCCAACTTGCAAAAGCATGCGGTGCAACTGTTTAACCAAGACAGTCTCAGGCCGCTGTTTGTCGAGCCGGTCGATGTTGTCGTCTGCGATCTGCCGGTCGGCTATTACCCGGATGACGACAATGCCGCCCGCTTCGCCTTAAAAGCAACCGAAGGAAAGTCGTACGCCCACCATTTGTTCATCGAGCAAAGCTTGCGCTATACGAAAGAGGGGGGCTACTTGTTTTTCCTCATCCCGAATACGTTGTTTTCAAGCCCGCAGGCGGGGCAGCTGAACGAATTTTTAAAAGAGGCAGCCATCGTTCAAGGCGTCTTGCAGCTGCCGCTGTCGATGTTTAAAAACGATCAGGCGGCCAAAAGCGTGTTGATTTTGCAAAAGAAAGGGCCAAACGTCAAAAAGCCCAAACACGTGCTGCTTGTTGATTTGCCTAGATTTTCCAATAAATCAGCGATGCAGGCGATGATGGCCAAAATCGACGCCTGGATCACTGCGGAAAAAGGACAGTGACAAGAGGGTGTCCCCAATGGCGATGGGACACCTTTTTTGATCACCGGCCCGCCAAGCCTCTCCGCCAAACGGGAAGTTGCCTCTTCCTCCCTCTTGCGCTCACGCCTAGGAGACCGGTGATTTAAGCGGGCAAGCCGCTTATCAAGCCCGTTTTTCAAATAGAAAAGCCTCATCGCATCAGGATCACCTTTCAAACGATCCCCCCATTGCTCAAAAGAAACAACCGTTTTTCACCAGCCTTCTAGAGGAGGGGCTTCTCGATGATCAAGGCTTGCTCTTGCCCCTCCCTTTGTAATCAGCATCGTTTTCATTTTTCGCAACATAAAAACTTTTTCTTGCAACCGGTTGCGAACCAAAACTGCGCTTGAAACGGGGAAACGGGGTGCATACAATGAAAAAGGCATAGTGAAACGGACGCGCATCGCGCACACTAATGGCAAGCGCGAGCGGATTTTTGTCAAAAAGGAGCGGGATACGTCTATGGCGAAAGTGCTAGCCATTAATGCAGGAAGTTCCTCGTTGAAGTTTCAGCTGTTTGAGATGCCGGCGGAAACGGTGCTGACCAAAGGGGTGGTCGAACGGATCGGTTTTGACGACGCGATTTTTACCATCGTCGTAAACGGCGAAAAGCATCAAGAAGTGACGGCGATTCCGGACCATGCCGCGGCGGTGAAAATGCTGCTGGATAAACTCATTCGCTACGGCATCATCCGTTCGTTTGCCGAGATCGATGGCATCGGGCACCGCGTCGTCCACGGCGGCGAAAAGTTCAGCGATTCGGTGCTGATTACCGATGAAGTGATCCGGCAAATCGAAGAGGTGTCCGAGCTCGCTCCCCTTCATAATCCGGCCAACCTCGTCGGCATTCGGGCGTTTCAGGAAGTGCTGCCGGACGTGCCGGCGGTGGCGGTATTTGATACGGCGTTTCACCAAACGATGCCGGAACAATCGTTTTTATACAGCTTGCCGTACGAGTATTACACGAAATATGGGATTCGCAAATACGGATTCCACGGCACGTCGCACAAATACGTCACCCAGCGAGCGGCGGAGCTTCTCGGCCGACCGATCGAACAGCTGCGCCTCATCTCGTGCCATTTAGGCAACGGAGCGAGCATCGCGGCGGTGGAGGGCGGCAAGTCGATCGACACGTCCATGGGCTTCACCCCATTAGCCGGCGTGGCGATGGGGACGCGCTCCGGCAACATCGACCCGGCGCTCATCCCGTACATTATGGAAAAAACGGGAATGACCGCCGATGAAGTGATTGACGTGCTGAACAAAAAGAGCGGCATGCTCGGTATATCCGGCATCTCGAGCGATTTGCGCGACTTGGAAAAAGCGGCCGCCGAAGGCAATGCGCGCGCGGAACTCGCGCTTGAAGTGTTTGCGAACCGGATTCATAAATACATCGGCTCGTATGCGGCGCGCATGTGCGGGGTCGATGCCATCATCTTCACCGCCGGCATCGGCGAAAACAGCGACGTCGTGCGGGCGAAAGTCTTGCGCGGCCTCGAGTTCATGGGAGTGTACTGGGATCCGATCCTCAACAAAGTGCGCGGCAAGGAAGCGTTCATCAGCTATCCGCACTCGCCGGTCAAAGTGCTCGTCATTCCGACGAACGAAGAGGTGATGATCGCCCGCGATGTGATGCGGCTGGCGCATTTGTAAACAAAGTGCCAAGGAGTTTCATAAATCAACAAACAAAAGGCTGTTCACAAAAGATCGTATTTTGACCTTTTGGAACAGCCTTTTCATTATTGAGCAAGCCGAACAGAAAACATGTGAAAAAGGAACAGCCGCTAGGTTGGCAAAGCAAATCCTTTTTCTAAATATCCCAATGCTTCGTCGATTACCTTCATATAGTCCGTTTCATGATGCTGGACACAATAAAATTGCATTGATAATACTGCTCCCATTAATGCTCCAGTAAGAGTGAGCACAAAAATGTCATCATGCTTGCGGCTCATACGTTCGGCTAACAGTCGAGAAATCATTTCCGCGGTTGCGGTGACTTGATGAAATGCCGCTGCCCGCAGTTCCCGCACTGTCAAAGCAAGTTCGATGCGCTCGCGAATGGCAGAACGCTCAGCTTCAGACAGACTGTTAAACACTTCTTTCAGCGCCAGACGAAACGCTTGAATCGGATGAAGGTGATGTGGTTGTTTCCGGAATGCATCTATGATCAGCGGATCATAATCGTCATCTAACACAACCGATTCTTTTGTTGGAAAATAACGAAAAAAGGTGCTGGGCGAGATTTCGGCCGCATTCGCGATTTGCTCGACTGTTGTTGCATGGTAGCCTTGCTCGCGAAAGAGGCGCAAGGCGCTTTGTTGAATGAGTGCTCTAGTCTTCGCTTTTTTTCGCTCTCTTAGCCCTGATTGAGATTGCTCCTGTGAAGACATCATTTCACCTCCGCCCCATAGATTGTCTGAGGAAAATAAGAGATATTGTCTTTATCTATAGTGTACAGCTTTTTCATCAGGGGCACAAATCCGTCATTTAATGGACTGACATTCTTTGTTTTGATTTGCTAGAGAATTGGTTAGGCAAAAAGGCGAATGACAAAATTGCGCCCAATATCGCGATTCCGCAACACGTCCATAGCATGGCCTCCATTCCATGAACAAAAGCTTTGCGCACAGAAGAGAGTAGTTGCATCGATTGGATTTGATGTGCTGCTTCCACCCCTGTTGATACGCTTTGTTTTACTATAGGTTTAAGCTGACTCGGCAACTGGATTGCTTCTATACGACTGCGATACTGTGAATTTACAATCGTGCCTAAAACGGCTACTCCAATCGACCCTCCGGCTTGCCGCAATGCCATAATGAGTGCTGAACCAACCCCGCTTCGTTCCGCCGACAGTTCTCCTAAAGCTGCATCCATGGCAGTGGGAAGCGCTAATCCTAAGCCGATCCCCACTATCGTGATCCAAAGAGCGATAAATTTGTATGGATGGTCGATCTGCGTCGTTCCGCCGATGCCTAACCCGATGGCAAGAAAGACAAAACCGATGAAGGCGTTGCTTTTGGGTCCAATTTTTTCCAAGAGGAAATCGGCCGACTTGGCTCCGACGATCAGCCCTCCAATGAGAGGGAGCAAACGCAAACCTGTTTCCAGTGTATCGTTGCCTTCTACTGATTGGAAATATTGGGGCAACGTGAATAAGAGACCGAACAGCGCATATGTGGCCAATGTGGCTAATATCGCCCCGAAAGTAAAGCTGCGGGAACGAAAAAGGGAAAGATCAACAAGTGGATGTTTGACCTTTTTCTCCAATATGGCAAACACAGACAGCATGAAGCATCCAATGGCCAGAAAGAGAATGACTTCATTATGGCTCCATCCTTTTTCTCCAGCTTTAATGGCTCCATACGTGATCGATACAAGACCGGCGCTTGATGTCAAGACTCCGAGCCAGTCGAGTTTAGAATGATGAGGGCTGCGCGACTCCGGCATGAGCCAAGAGACCGCTGCAAGCGCGACAACAACAAAGGGAAGATTCAATAAGAAGACCGATCCCCATTGGTAATGTTCAAGCAACCATCCACCGACAATGGGCCCAAGTGGAATCCCCAACATATTCGCTGTCGCCCAAATCATCATTGCCTTCGTGCGCTCCCGTTCGGAAAACAGCACAGGAAGAATGGAGATCGATAATGGGATCAGAAAAGCGGCTCCTAATCCAAGAAATGTCCTCATCCAGATCAATATTTCCGGAGAATTCGAATAAGCGCAGCCTATAGAAGCCAATCCAAATAAACATAAGGCAAATAACAGCAGCCTTTTCCGACCGAAACGGTCACCTAGCATGCCGGCTGGAAGAAGGAAGGCGGCCATGGCCAAATTGTACGAATCTACAAACCATTGAAGATCGCTTGTTGACGCATGGAGTTCTGTGGCTAAAGTTGGCAACGCTACATTCAAAATTGTGATATCTAGCCCTACTGCAATCAAACCTAGTGATAATGAACCAAGAATCCACCATCTTTTCATATTGGTGTTTTGCATGTATAATCCCTCTCTTTCTGTAATAATATTATATTTCATTTGAAATTTTATATAAAATGAATGTAAATGTCAATTTATATTTTATGTCTTTTTTTGGAGGTAGAATTCAGTGCCTTCCATGGAAGTCAGGCCACCATTGAAAAACAGTTTATCTTCAATCAAGAAAACTAGCTATAGAGGTGGTCGAAACTCGAAAGGAGAGGGGAAAAGAACCAACATGCTTGCAGCATACTTTAGATCTGCCTTCATTGTTTTGCCTAAGAACTGAAAGTATGGCGCAACCATAATCCGAACCTGGCCAAGCTCGCCGAATTGTGTGGCAACGGTTAGCAGGATGAATGATGTGAGGGATATTTCATATGTGCAGCAACATCGATTTTTCGCTTCTGGAGAGAGGGGGGCGGTGGCTATCCCGGTATCTTGGCTGGTTTGTTTCCCCCTCAAAATTCGGAATGGTGCATCGTTTTGTTTTGACTTATGGTGGAAGGGGAGAAAGGTATGGAAGGAGGGAATGAACGTGCCTATTTTTCGTGATGATGTCCATTTTTATCGGGTTATCGGCGAATTCATGAATATTGCGACTCGTGAACGAACATGGGAAGAGCTGCGCGCATGGTGGGGCCATCATCCCGCCTATTATGAACAAGGGAACGAATTGGAGCAAATCAACCGCATCGGCGAGCAAATCCGCCGTTCCCGCGCCGCGTTCGTCTTTTACTTGACCGATCCGGAAGCGGTCATCAGCATCGATGCGAGGCGGCCAACGCCCGGCGAACATTACGAAGTGCTGTTCGGACGGGGGCTCGATCAGCCTGACGTCGCCATTGTAACAACCGGGGACGTCGCCCATCAATTTTGGGGTGGCAATATTAGCGTCCCGTTAGCCCTCATAACGGGAAAAATGAGAGTCAAAGGGTCGAAAGCGAAGGCGCTCCAGCTGCTGCCGCGCATCGTGCCGGCGTTTCCGCTTTACCGGCGCTACTTGGAGCTCATCGATGAGCCAGCGCTTCTGCGGGCGCTGCAGACGTAAAAACATCGGGAAACGCCAAGGGCGAGAAGGGAAAGTCCCGACAAAGTTCGGGATAGGACGGCGGTGGGAAAGGCGATATAGTAAAAGTGCGGAAATAAATTTCAGATAGTTCAAAATTTTAGGGAGGATATGAAGATGATAGCCGTAAAAGACATTTTTCAGCTGATCGACTCGCAGTTGAAGGAAGACCCGTCCCGCGCTGATGGGATTGTCGCCGTGTACCAATTCAATTTGAGCGGAGCTGATGCGGGGGTGTATCAAGTCGTCCTGCGCCCGGATGCCGGATTTGTCGTTGAAGGAGAACAGGAGACGCCCGATTGCACGCTCAGCATGGACAGCGACGATTTCAAAAAAATGGTCGACGGCGAGCTCAACGGAACGGAAGCGTTCATGAGCGGGCGGCTTCTCATCGATGGGGATATGGGGTTGGCGCTGCGGCTGCAGGAAGTGTTGGCTGCCTACAACAGCGCCAACCAATGAGCAAAGCGGGATGTTCCAAGAGCGGTGACAGCATAGAGCAACAGGCAAACAAAGACGGCGGGCTTGCCCTTTTCCATCAGCCCGCCCATTTTGGCTAAAAGGAGACGAGGGCATGGATTTGCGCACGATTTGGACAAAAAACATCGAGCAGTTCGGTCCTTACGCGGCGTTGATATTTGAAGGAAAAGAGTACACGAACGTCGAGTGCGACGCCCGTTCGTCCCAATTGGCTCACACGTTGATCGAGCTAGGGGTCAGGCCGGGCGACCGCGTTGTCGTGACGATGCCGAACAGCCCGGAAGTCGTGATCGCCTTCAGCGGTGTCGTGAAGGCCGGTGCAGTCGTTGTGCCGGTGTTGCCGCTATTGCAGGCGCAGGAACTCCATTACATTTTTCAAGATTGCGAACCGAAAGTCGTGCTGACAGCGGAAATGTTGCTCGGGAAAGTGAGAGAAGCGGCGCGCGATTTGCTGCGCTCACCGTCCGTGTTGACGCTCGAGCCTTCTAACTCGCCTCACTCGCTGTGGGAGAGGATCAAGCAGGCCCTGGCCACTCTGCCGGAGGTGGAAATCACGGACAACGACGCGGCCGCCTTGCTTTATACATCAGGAACAACCGGCCAGCCGAAGGGGGTCGTGCTGACGCACCGCAACTTGTACGCCAATGCCGAAGCGGCGGCCGAAATGGCCAAGCTGCTGCAAATGAAGAGCGATCGTGTCGGCCTCGGGGTGTTGCCGATTTCTCATGCGTTCGGTTTTACGATGATGAATGTGGCGCTGCTGCTTGGTGAACGTGTCGTTCTTCTGCCGTATTTCGAGCCGAAAAAAGTGCTTGCAGCCATCGAAATGTACCGGGTCACGCACACCGCGATGGTGCCGGCCATGTTTCACGCCTTGTGTCATGTTCCTGAGGCCGATCGGTATGACACCTCCAGCCTAGTGGCCTGCGTGTCCGGCTCCGCCTCGCTGCCGCCGGCGCTTGCCGAACGGTTTCAGCGCCAGTTTGGCTGCTTGATTTTGGAAGGCTACGGCCTGTCAGAAGCGGCGCCCATCGTTACAGCAACCGATCCGACGAAACCGATCAAGCCCGGATCGGTCGGGCTGCCGCTGCCGGGGGTGAAGGTCGCCGTTGTCGATGAACAAGGAAATCCTCTGCCGCCCAATGAGGTGGGGGAGCTGATTGTTTCTGGGCCGAACGTGTTTTGCGGCTACTATGGAAAAGACGAAGAAACGCGTCGAGCGCTGCGCGACGGTTGGCTGTACACCGGGGACATGGCGCGCATCGATGAAGACGGGTACGTGTTTATCGTCGACCGGAAAAAAGATGTCATCATCCGCGGCGGATTCAACATTTACCCGCGCGATCTTGAAGAGCTGCTCATGTCGCATCCTGATGTGCTGGAAGCGGGCGTTGTCGGCGTTCCGTCGCCGAGGATGGGAGAAGAAGTCGCCGCTTACGTCGTCATCCGCCGCGGGGCGAGCGTGACGGAAGAGGAACTCATTCGCTTTTGCCAAGAGAAAGTGGCGAAATACAAAAGCCCGCGCTTTTTGAAGATCGTCGGTTATTTGCCAAAAAATTTGCTCGGGAAAACGGACAAGAAAACGTTGCGCGAGTGGGCGAACGAGTTCGTTCCCGCCGCTGTGGACGGGAATGAATAAGCGGAACGCGCCCCGTTGTGATTGGCATAAAAGGAGGGAGAAACGATGATCTCATTTCGGCCGACCGAAGAGGAGCGGGCGTTTTGCGAAGTGGCGAAAACGATCGCCGTTGAAGAGATGCGGCCGAGCGCCCGCGACTGTGAACAGCGCCGTTCTGTAAGCGCATCCATCGCCAAACGCCTTCACGAGTTGGGATTTTTAGGGCTTGAACTTCCCGAAAGCTGGGGTGGGCTGGAACTTCCGCTCATATCCCAAGCGCAAATTTGGCAAGTGCTCAGCTATGGGGATTTAGGGATTGTTCAAGGGCTTCCCGGACCCGGGGAAGCTGCCTCGCTCATGCGTCAGGCGCCTGAGCATCCCGTTTGGCGACCGTATCGGGACGCGGGGCAAACGGGAATATGGCCGACGGTGGCCTTCATCGACGGTGAAGAAACGATCGAGGTCCGCCGCAGCCGCGACGGTTATCGGCTCAACGGGACATCCGCGCCAGTCCGGCGCGCCGCTTTTGCCGATTGGGTGGTTGCAGCCGGCAAGGATAACGAGGGGGAACCGGTCATTGTCGTTTTCGATGAGCGCACATGGGAGACAATCGAAGGCGATTTCCGCCTCGGGCTGCTGGCCGCGGGGCTTGGGCGCATTCGCTTTTCCGATGTGTTCGCGGGCAACGACCGCGTGCTTGCCCGCGGAGAGGAGGCGTCGGCCTTGCTTGGGCACGCCCGCGCCCGCCAGTGCGTGCTTGAAGCGGCGAAGGAAGTCGGGTTGATGGAAGCGGCGCTCGATTACACTATCGAATACACGGCTGGCCGCAAGGCGTTCGGACAGGAAATCGCCAAATTCCAAGGTGTATCGTTTACGGTTGCGGAAATGGCGTTTGAATGCCGCGGGGCCCGGAACATCGCTTGGGCCGCCGCTTGCCGCGTTGACGAGCAAGGAAGGGCGGCGGAAGGCTTCGCTTGGCGGGCGCTCGCCCGCGCCCATCGGTCGGTGCGCTACGTCACCGATCAAGCCGTGCAAATGCTGGGCGGGCATGGCTATGTGCAAGAATATCCGGCCGAAAAATGGATGCGCGACGCCCAAGCGCAAGTGCTGCTGTATGCCCGGGAAACGGACTGGTTCATCCGCCGCGGCGAACAGCTGCTGGACGAACGGAAAGAGAGGGTTGCACCGTGATTTCATTTGCGTTGTCACCGCAGCAAAAACAAATCAAAGAGCTCGTTCATTGGTTCGCCCAACACGAAGTGCGCCCGCTTGCCCTCGAGGCCGACCGGCTCGGACGGGTCCCGGAGGAGTGGCTGCAAAAAGTGAACAAAATGGGCATCCAGCTGAACACATCGTCATTCGGCGGCGGGCGGTCGGCGCCAGCGGCGGGGCAGAAACCGGACAAAAAAGAACGCGAAGGCAACCGCGTGGCGGTGATTGCCGCCGAGGAGCTCGCGTGGGGCTGCCCGGCCATTGCCTTATCCCTTCCCGGTCCCGGCCTTGGCGGGCCGCCGATCCAGTCAAGCGGCACTCCGGAACAGAAGCAGCGCTTTTTATCGATATTTACGAAAGACGAACCGCGCTGGGGGGCGTACGCGCTGACCGAACCGGAGGCCGGTTCGGATGCGTCCGGCATTCGGACGACAGCGAGAAAAGTTGACGGCGGCTATGTGTTGAACGGGCAAAAAATTTTCATTACCAACGGTGCTCGCGCTTCATGGGTCGTCGTGTTCGCCACGGTCGATCCGAAGCTCGGCCGCGCCGGACACCGGGCGTTTGTCGTCGAAAAAGGGACGCCGGGCTTTTTGGCAACGCGCACCGTCCATAAAATGGGGCTGCGCGCCAACGAGACAGCGGAGCTCGTGTTTGAAGACTGCTTCGTCCCGGCGGAAAACTTGCTCGGTGGAGAGGAGTTGTACAGCGCCGCGGCCCATCAACCATCCGGATTTCAAGTGGCGATGAAAACGTTCGATAGCACGAGGCCGATCGTTGCCGCCATGGCGGTCGGCATCGCCCGCGCGGCTTACGAATATACGCTCGAGATCGTTCGCCGCGATTATCCGAAGCAAGGGCGGCTGTACTATGAAGCGGCTGAGCTGCTCGCCGAGGCGGAACAAGAGATCGATGCGGCGCGGCTGCTCACGTGGGAAGCGGCGTGGAAAGCGGACATCGGCGAAGCGAACGCGATGGAAGCGGCGATTTGCAAAGCGGTGGCTGGCAAAATGGCGCTGCGCGTATGCGCGATGTGCCTTGAGCTGCTCGGCCCGGTCGGTCTTGATGGGCATTTGGTGGAGAAACTGTATCGCGACGTGAAAGTGTTTGATATTTTTGAAGGCACACAGCAAATTCAGCGCCTTGTCACCGCCCGACGGTTGTATGCGCCATACGGCGTCCATGTATAACGTCTCCTATGCCCAACTCGTTTCGGGCGGAACGAGCTTGGGCGCTCTGACTCGCAGTCGCCAAGGATATCCCCGCCCGATCGGCATCGGTTCCCGGTCGATTCGGTCGTCATCGGAGCGGCCAGCGCCGTTGGCGGGGGCATCGCAGCGAACGAAAGGAGAGAGTGTGACTTGCCTTACGAAACGATTCGCATCGAACGGCGGGACAAAGGAGTCGCTTGGCTGATCATCGACCATCCGCCGGCCAACGCCATTAGTGAAACGTTGATGAACGAATTGGAACAAGCGGCCGATGAGCTGGAAGCCGACAGCAAGGTGCGCGTGATCGTCATTGCGTCGGCCCATCCGAAAACGTTTCTCGCCGGCGCCGACTTAAAGGACATGATTCGGCGGGGAAGCCAGTTGGCCGGCAATAAGGCCGGCATCGTCGAACAGAGCGCCCGCATGCAGCGCTGCTTCGACCGCTTCGCCAAAATGCCGAAACCGGTGATCGCGGCCATCAACGGCTATGCGCTCGGCGGTGGCTGCGAATTGGCGCTCGCTTGCGACTTCCGCATCATGGGCGGAGGCAAAATCGGCTTAACGGAAGTTTCCCTCGGCTTGATTCCAGGAGCAGGCGGGACGCAGCGGCTGACGCGCCTTGTCGGACGGGCGAAAGCGACGGAGCTTATTTTTCTCGCCCGCCGGCTCGATCCGCAAGAAGCGCTCGCGCTCGGCCTCGTTCACCGCGTGACCGCTCCGGAACGGCTGAACGAAGACGTAGCATCGTTTGCCGAACAGTTGTCCGAAGGCGCGGTGCGGGCGATGGGGCTGGCCAAGCGGGCGATCGATGCCGCCGAGGAGTGCGCTGAGGATGGGTTCGCTGTTGAAGCGGCATCCTTTGCGGCCACGTTTCAAACAGGGGAGCCGGCCATCGGGCTAGCGGCGTTTTTCCAAAAGAAACAACCGCAATTTTTACGATAAACGGAGGGATCAGCGATGTCATCGTGGGCGGAATTGTTGAAAGGAAAGGTGGCGGTCGTCACCGGTGCTTCGCGCGGCCTCGGGCGTGCGGACGCGCTCGCGCTGGCGGAAGCGGGGGCTGATGTCGTCATCACCGATATTTTGCTCGAATCGGATGAGGAAAGCAGGCAAACAGCGCAAAAATACGGACCGCTCTCCCAAGTGATGCAAAGCACGAACGTCGTGTACGCGGAAAAAACAGCGGAAGAAATTCGCGCCATGGGGCGGCGGGCAATGGCGATCAAAATGGACGTCACCGACCGCGAGCAAGTGAAGGACGTGTTCGCCCGCGTCAAAGAGGAGTTCGGATCGATCGACATTTTGGTCAATAACGCCGGCACGCTTGACCACGTTTCACAAATCGAAAAGCAAAACGATGCGTTGTGGGAGCGCGATTTGCGGGTGAATTTGACCGGCACGTACAACTGCACGAAAGCCGTGTGGCCGTACATGAAAGAGCAAGGATGGGGGCGGATCATCAACATGTCGTCCGTCGCCGGCACGCTCGGCGGCTTCGGGCAGGCGAGCTACTCGGCGACGAAAGGAGCGGTGTTGAGCTTTACGAAAAGCATGGCGCTGGAAGGAGCGCGCTACGGCATTACGGTGAACGCCATCGTGCCGGGCATTATCAATACGGAAGCGTTCCGCATGGGCAACCCGAAAATGAACGAACGGATGATCCAGCGCACGGCGTTCCGCCGCCCGGGTGAGCCCGAAGACGTCGCCAACGCCATCGTCTTTCTTTGCTCCGATAAGGCGAAATATATTACCGGCATTGGGTTGAACGTATCGGGAGGCATAGAACTGTTTACGTTTTGAGCCAAAAGCGCGGTGGTGGCCGAGCGCCAGCTGACCTTTGGGCTGTGGCGCAGCCTCGCGTTCTCACCGCGTCAGAAACGTTTGGCCAACCGGCTATCGGACTGTGAGCCTACACCCGAAGCGGGCACCGCGGGGGAAATGTTGTTGGCTAAGGCCAGCAAGTGAAGGTGGGCTCGGATCGGAAGCGGCGCGGCTTCGGCGGCCCGCAGCAGCTCGCTAAGGGGAGAGCGGATCGATGATGATCCGAGCGTGAGAGGCACTCGCCAAATCGCTCAACGATTTCGAGCAGACCGATTTTCAGACAGAACAGGAGGAGCGGCATGAGGGAAGTGGTCATTGTCGATGCCGTGCGCACGGCGATCGGCAAGAAAAAAGGAGCGTTCGCCAACGTCCATCCGGTTGACTTGCTTGTTCCGGTGCTGCGGGCGCTTGTCGAACGAAACGGATTGGACGCCGGCTTGGTGGAAGATATCGTTGTCGGCTGCGTGACGATGACCGGGGAGCAAGGCGGCAACATCGCCCGTCAAGCCGCGCTCGCTGCCGGCTTTCCGGTCGAAGTGCCGGCGTTTTCGTTAAACCGGATGTGCGGCTCGAGTCAGCAGGCCATCCATAACGCGGCGCAAGCGATTTTGGCCGGCGACATGGACATCGTCATCGCTGCCGGCGTAGAAAGCATGACCCGCGTTCCGATGGGAAGCGATATGGGGCGATTCAGCCGCCAGCTGACAAGTCGGTACAACATCGTGCCGCAAGGGATTTCCGCCGAGATGATCGCGAAAAAATGGGGGTTGTCGCGCGACGAGTTGGACGCGTTTGCGCTCACCAGCCATCAAAAAGCGGCGGCAGCCACCGATGGTGGAATGTTTGCGCGGGAAATCATCCCACTTGAAGTGCAGGGCGAAAACGGAACGATGACAGTTGCCCATGATGAAGGAATCCGCCGCGATACATCGAGGGAAAAGTTGGCAGCGTTAACGCCATCATTTCAGCCCAAAGGCGGTGTCATCACGGCCGGCAACTCAAGCCAAGTGAGCGACGGAGCGGCCGGCGTGCTGCTCATGTCGGCGGAAAAAGCCCGGCAGCTCGGGTTGCGGCCGAGAGCCCGCATCATCGCCCGCGCGGTCGTCGGCGAAGACCCGATTCTGATGCTTACCGGCGTCATCCCGGCCACGCGCCGCGTGCTCGAAAAAGCGGGGCTGCGCCTGGACCAAATCGATGTCATCGAAATCAATGAAGCGTTCGCTTCGGTCGTCAAAGCATGGGAGCGGGAGCTTGAGCCGGATATGGCGAAAGTGAATCCGCGCGGCGGAGCGATCGCCCTCGGACACCCGCTTGGCGCGAGCGGGGCGCGGCTGCTGACGACGTTGCTGCATGAACTCGAAGACATGAACGGGACTTACGGTTTGCAAGTGATGTGCATCGGATTTGGCATGGCGACCGCCACCATGATTGAACGCTTGTAAAGCGGAGAGGAGGGGAGCGGTTTGCACGCATCGATCGAAACAGCCAAACCGAAACAAAAGCGCGATTTTACGGCGGTCAGCGCCGCCATTGAAGCCGAGCTGGCCGCCATCACGGCGGGAAGGCGACGGCGAAAAATCATGACAACGTTTGTCAAAAACGGACTTGGCGTAGTGTTTAGCGACATCATCGCCCATAAACTGCGAGGAAAAGAAGGAGATAGTACTTCGTTGCGCCAAATCGGCCGCCGGCTCCGCCTAGCGTTTGAGGAGCTCGGCCCAACGTTCATCAAGCTTGGGCAGGTGCTCGTCACCAGGCAAGATTTGCTGCCGGAGCCGATCACGCTCGAGCTCGAACGGTTGCTTGACCGAGTGCCGCCGATCGAGTTTGCGAAAATCGAGTACATTCTCGAACGTGAGCTTCCGGACGGTCTTGAGACGTTTGAATGGATCGAAGAAACGCCGCTCGGTTCGGCGTCGCTTGCCCAAGTATACAAAGCCAAGCTGAAAGACGGGCCGGTCGTCGCGGTCAAAGTCGTGCGCCCGACGGTCGAAAAGCTGTTTCAAACCGACATCGCTGTTATCAAAAAAATGGCCGCCCGTCTGCAGAAGCGGCTGCCCCCTGAACTGCAGGCCGCCCTCGATCTTGGGGGGCTCGTGCAAGATTACTACAGCAGCGCCATGGATGAGCTGGATATGACGGAAGAAGCGCGAAAAATGCAAGAGATGAAGCAAAAATACGAAAGGAGGGCCGAACATGTCACGGTTCCGCACGTGTACGAAGCGACGAAAAGCGTCTTAATCATGGAATACATCGACGGCTGGCTCATAAAAGATTTCCCCGTTGATTTTCTCACCTTTGAAGAGCGGGTCAACATTATGATCGACCTCGTTCACCATTATGTGCAGATGATGCTCGATGGCCATTATCATGCCGACGCCCACGGTTCCAACATCATGATCGACAAGCGGACGAAAAAAGCGGTCATCATCGACTGGGGAATGACCGGGCGGATGGACAGCGTGATGGCGCAAATTTTGATGCGCGTCATTTTGCACATCCAGCTCAACCAAGCAGAAGACGCCGTCGAAGTGTTTATGGAGCTCATGTCGCCGACCATCTACACCGATGTCGTCAAATTGAAAGATGAACTGCGGACGCTGACGTTAAACTATGTGTCCGCCCACCAGGGAAGCAGCCGCTACAATTACGGCCGCCTCGTCCTTGAAGCGACGGCGATCGGGCTTCGCAATTATTGCAAAGTTCCAAACGGCTTGGCGCTTTGGGCGAAAGGGTTTTCCGCGACCGAAGGGACGGCGCGCTGGATTTGTCCGGAAATCTCGTACGGCGAAGTCATCGAGGCGTATGAAATCCCGATTTTAAAAAGCATTCTCGGAAAGCGTTTTAATTTCCGCGCCAACGCCAGCCTCGTCGCTGAAACGGCCGAATTGGTCGCCACCTTGCCGCGCCGGTTCAACAAAGTGCTCGAGACGGTGGCGGAAAACAAATGGCGCCTGACCGTGCAGCTGCAAACCGACCCGGTGACGCGCAATACGCTCAACCAAATTGCCAACCGGCTGGTGCTTTCCCTCCTCGCGTTTGCCATTATCGTCGCCACCGGATTGATTGTCGCCAGCATCCCGGGCGGAACGTTTTGGGGGATGGACAAAACGACGATCGCCAACATCGGATTGGCTGTTTCGTTCCTCTTGGTGGTGTTTCTTGGTTGGCGGCTGTTCCGCACGCGCAAGCAACGGCCGCGGTTTTAACCTAGCTTGTTGAAAAAATCGGCATCAGGCGGTCGGCGCGGTTCTGGAAGGGAAAGCTTCCGCTACGGCAATCGAATCGATCCGCGATGAAGAGTGCTAGCCATGTTCGCTGGATAGGAACGCCATCCGATAATGGCCGCGATCGGATCGATCCGCAACGAAGAGTGCTGGTCCCGGGCACGAGCGCATCGTGCCACATTGTCGCTAAAGGAGGGAACGATGTGCGCGACGAGCATGAGGAATGGACGATGTCCCAGCGTATCGAAGCGTTTTACCGCCAAAGTGGCGGACCGGGAAGCCCGGTAATTCGGCGCCTGTTGGAGAGGCATTTGCTGTATGGAAAAGACCATGGCATCCCCGGAAAACGGGAAGAATTCGCGGACGCGTTTCGCGAAGTGTTTTTGCATGACCATTCCACCCGCTCGCTCGTTCTTGGCCTGTTCAAGCTAAAAACCGCCTTGCAAGAGGAATGGAACACCTACTTGGAGGCGCTGCGAGGTCAAGGCGGCGCCCGTGAAGCAAACGCGGATTTCGCTGACAGGCGGGAGCGATAAGGCGGTGAAAGGGGAGAACAACGATGGTGAAAGCGGCGGTGTTGCACCATTACGGGGAGCCGCTGGCGATCGAGGAGCTGGATTTAGCTGCCCCCCGGTTTGGGGAAGTAAAAGTGAAAATGAAAGCGGCCGGCCTCTGCCATAGCGATTGGCATGTCGTGCAAGGCCAGCTGCCGCTTCCTTTGCCGCTGGTGCTCGGCCATGAAGGGGCAGGCATCGTTGAGGAGGTGGGCGAGGGAGTGACGAGCGTTCAAGCCGGCGACCACGTTGTGCTCAATTGGGTGCCGTCGTGCGGCCGCTGTCCTTATTGCCGCCTTGGCCGGCCCGACTTATGCGAAGCGGCGGCCCGGCTGACGGCGACCGGCACGCTGCCGGACGGGACGACGCGTTTTTCCCTTGGTGGAAAGCCAGTCTATCAATTTCTCACCGCCGGGGCGTTCAGCGAGCGCACGATCGTGCCGGAACAGGCAGCGATTCCGATTCGCCGCGATGTGCCGTTTGAATTGGCGGCCTTGATCAGCTGCAGCGTCATGACCGGGGTGGGGGCGGTCATCCATGCCGCGCGGGTGCGCCCCGGCAGCACGGTGGCCGTCATCGGCGCCGGTGGCGTCGGCTTCAACATCATCCAAGGAGCGGCGCTCGCCGGGGCCAAACAAATTATCGCCATCGACATTGTCGAGGAAAAATTGACGATGACGAAAACGTTCGGGGCGACGCATACGGTCAACGCCGGCGACGAAGATGCCGTCAGCGCGGTTCTCGACTTGACGGACGGCCTCGGCGTCGACTACGCGTTTGAAGCGATCGGCCGCCCGGAAACGATGGCGGACGCGTACAACATGACGAGAAAGGCGGGGATGACGGTCATCGTCGGCATCGCCGCTCCGCATGAAACGGTGGAAATCAACGCCTTCTCCTTGCCGTCGCAGGCAAAGACGTTGACAGGGGTGTGGCTCGGCCAAGGCAATCCCCCGGTCGACTATCCGAAGCTGCTCGACTTGTACGCGGCGGGCAAGTTGAAGCTGGAACCGCTCATCAGCGCCGTCTATGCGCTCGAACAAATCAACGACGGCTTCGCCGCCTTAAAGAGCGGACAAAACATCCGCGGCCTGATCCGCTTTGAGGAATAAACACGCACCAACAAGGAGGCGATGCCTCTCACGGCGAGCTTGGACCGCTGAGCTTGGGAATGCGGCCGGAAGCCGGATTTCGGAAGGCGGCCGCTCATTCGGCGCCATCACCGATGTGCAAGGTATAGGGAGAACGTCTTGAGGCGATATCGCCGACTTAGAAAGAACAAAGAGATCGTCTTGGCGATCACCGCCAACTTAGGAGGAACAGGAGAGGATCTTGCCGGTGACCGCAGCTTAGAAGGAACAAGGCAATCGTCTTGCTGGTGACCGTGGCTTAGAAAGAGCAAGGGCTCGTCTTGGCGGTCATCGCGATTTAGAAGGAACAAGGCGATCGTCTTGACGATCATCACCGACTGGGAAAGGGGAAAACGAGATGCCGGTGTTTCAAAGTGAGCAGGAGCTGTATGACGTTCTCGGCCGCTTTTTTGAAAAAGTGGCCGAGACGGACGAGTCGAAGGAATTGATCGCCTCGACAGAGTTAACCCCCGGCTATGACGCGTATGTCCAATATATTTTTCATAAGCCGGAAGCGAAAATTACGTGGACGCATGAAAACGGGAGACTGAAAATCGTCTGCGGCGAGACGGACTTGCGGCCGGAGCTCATCTTTGAACAGAGCGCCGATGTCGGACATAAATTTTGGCTCGGGCGGCTCGATTTGCAGCAGGCGCTTGCCCGCCAACAAATCAAAGTGCAAGGACCGCTCGTGAACGCATTGAAAGTGCTGCCGCAACTTGACGCCATCTATCCGGCGTACCGCGACTATTTGCAAGAAATCGGCCGCAGCGATTTATTGCGATAGCTTGGTTCAAAATCCGATCAATCGAGAACATGGAGCGATGGAAAGGAGGAGACGGCAATGATTTCGATGCAAACGACGGAAGCCGATTTATGGATTGATGGAGAATGGCGGCCGGCCGCCAGCGGCAAACGGTTTGACGTCATCGACCCGGCGACGGGCGAAGTGACGGCCCGCGTCGCCGACGCTGGCGAGGACGATATCGACGCGGCGGTCACCGTCGCCGAAGAGGCGTTTTCGGATCGGCGCTGGCTGGCCATTTCCCCGCTTGAGCGCGGACGCATCTTGCGCCGCATCGCTGAACTGATCCGCCAGCATCACGATGAACTGGCCCGGCTGATGACAAGGGAAAACGGCATGCCGATCAACATGGCGCGGTTTATCGAAATTCCGCTCGCCGCCGACTGTTTCGACTTTTTCGCCTCGCTTGTCGTCAAGCCGCAAGGAGAGGTGCTACCGTTTTCCGTCGCCGGCACCGCCCCTGACTATATGGCGTGGACGGTCAAGGAGCCGATCGGGGTGGCGGGACTGATTACGCCATGGAACTTCCCGCTTTTGATGCCGACATGGAAAATCGCTCCGGCGCTGGCGGCGGGCTGTACGATGGTGGTAAAACCGGCCCCGGAGACGCCGCTGACGGCGCTTAAACTCGCCGAACTTTGCCAAGAAGCCGGCGTGCCGGACGGCGTTGTCAACGTCCTGCCGGGGCGGGATGAAGCGGGCAAAGCGCTCGTCCGCCATCCGCGCGTGCCGAAAATCGCGTTTACTGGCGAGACGGCAACGGGGCGCCACATCTTGCAGGCGGCCGCTCCCCACATTAAGCGGGTGACGCTTGAGCTCGGCGGCAAGTCGCCGAACATCATCTTTGCTGATGCGGATCTCGAACAGGCGGCCAAAAGCGCGCTGTTTGGCGTGTTCTACAACTCCGGGCAAGTATGCCAAGCGGGAAGCCGCATTTTAGTCGAACGGTCGGTGTATGAAACGTTCGTTCAGCTGTTGGCCGACCGGGCCAACACATTGCGAATGGGCCCCGGGATGAGCGCCCGCACCGACATTGGCCCGGTCGTCAGCCGCGAGCAGTACGACAAAGTGCTGCGCTACATTGACATCGGCCGGCAGGAGGGAGCGAAACTGGTCGCTGGAGGAAACGCGCGGCCGGAGCTCGGCGGCTACTTTATCGAGCCGACGATTTTTGCCGATGTCAAGCCGTCGATGCGCATCGCCCGTGAAGAAATTTTCGGTCCGGTGGCGGCCGTGATTCCGTTCGCCGATGAGGAAGAAGCGGTTCGCCTTGCCAACGATACGATCTACGGACTCGCTGCCGCTGTTTGGACGAACGATATCAAGCGGGCGCTCCGCTTGGCGCGCCGGGTGAAAAGCGGAACGGTATGGATCAACACGTATCAAGTGCTGTCGCCGACCGCCCCGTTTGGCGGCTATAAGCAGAGCGGCCTCGGCCGCGAGCTCGGGATGCAGGCGCTTGAACCGTATTTGGAGACGAAAACCGTCATTTGCGACGTAAACGACCGGCCGCTGACGTTGTTTTAAGAGAGGGAAAAGGCTGGCGAAAAACAGCCGTTTCCCTTCCATGGATGGGGAAACGCGTGTAAATGTGACAAAGCGTTTCGATGGGAAAACCAAGGCCGGAAAACGGGAGGTGCGATGCCATCACCAGCGTAGGAAAAGACCGGTGACAACCGGTCGGTTTGTGAGAAGCTGAAAAGAACGCGTGATGGTGCCGCGACATGTTTTCGCTTGAACAGCGCGGTTGGGAGCGCCTTGTTTCCTTACATTAACAACCTTAAAAGGAGGAGAAACGCGATGACTCGCCACGATGGGTTTCAAACGGTGAAAGGCACGATCGATTGGGAGCATCCGATGTACAAATTGTATGAAAAAGCGAAGCGCAACGGGAAATGGAATCCGGCCGACATCGATTTCAGCCAAGACCAAACCGATTTTGCCAGCTTGACGAGCGAAGAAAAAATATCGGCTTTGCCGCTTGTCGCCGGGTTTTCCGCCGGCGAAGAGGCGGTGACGCTCGACATCTTGCCGATGACAAACGCCCTCGCGCGCCAAGGGCGGCTCGAGGACGTCCTGTTTTTGACGACGTTTATGCACGACGAAGCGAAGCATGTCGAGATGTTTTCCCGCTGGCAGCAAGCCGTCGGCATCGGGCAGATGGACTTGTCCGTCTTTCATAACGACCATTACAAACGCATCTTTTACGAAGCGCTGCCGGAAGCGATGGACCGCCTGTATAGCGACGACTCGCCGGAAGCGATCATCCGCGCCGCCACGGTGTACAACATGATTGTCGAAGGAACACTGGCCGAATCGGGATATTACACGTTCCGGCAAATTTACAAAAAAGCCGGGCTGTTCCCAGGGCTGCTCCAAGGCATCGATTATTTGAACATGGACGAAGGCCGGCACATTCAGTTCGGCATTTATACGATCCAGCGGCTTGTCAATGAAAACGAACGATATTATGAGTTGTTCATCCGCTATATGGACGAATTATGGCCGCACGTCTCCGGATATGTCGCCTATTTGACCGAGCTTGGCAAACGCCAGCAGCACCTCGCCCGCGCACGGAGTCTGGAAATTGACTATGACATGCTAACCAACTATGTGGTCAAACAGTTTCACATCCGCAAAAAACAAATCAGCCGCACGAAGCGGTATGACAGCGTCGAGGAGCTAGAAAAAACAGCGGCCGAATTTTAAAAGGCTCGTGGAAAAGAGCGGTTTCTCTTTATCAGAAGCGCTTTTTTCGATTCGAGATCGAGAGCGAATATGCTTAATTCCGAGCAGACGGGCGGGTTTCGCCCGCCCGCGTCTTGACAGAAGAAAAAAATCGCTTTCGATCGTTTTCTTTTGGAGGAAGCCAGAAAGCAACAAGAGAGCAAGGAATGGAACGGGCGTGAGAACGTCACATTCAATAATGGGAACCGACAGCAGGGGGAGAGAAAGGCTTTTGTGATCAAACATAGTTGGTTTTGTTAGGAAACAAGGTATTTATTTTGGGGGGAATAGGAGGAAAATGATCATTTCATGGGAGAAAACGAGGGGGGCATGAAAAATGGGGAACTTGTTTGCGGTCAATCCAAAACGATTTGCGATTGCGGGCGGAGCGGGATTTCTCGCGGTCATCGCTCTAGTGGCTATGTTGCTTTTGTCAGGCACGGCGTTTGCCGCGTTTCCGCTGTCAGGTGTTGGGGGATTTACGATCAGCGCCGATAAAATTACAGGAACCGGATTTAAACTGTATCCTGCCATCGGTGAAACGGAACAAAGAGGGGCTTGGGGGCAAGCAGCCATTGACTTGGCGTCAGCGAATATCACCAATTTGGTGCTGGCGAAAAACATTAACACCGAGTCAGCTCTCGGCGCTTACGGCATTAAAAGCATCGATGTCGTTGTCACCGGCGGCAATGTAAGCGGACAAAATTTGAAACTGCGCGTCACTGGCATTCAAGCGGATAGCACGTCATTTGCCGGTTTGGAGACGCAAGAGCATAAAACCGACAACCCGCTCAACGTCATCGACTTAAGCGCGCCGAACTTAACGCTTGATAAACCGAGCTTGAATACGCATTACATGTCGGCAGGTTCGATCACCATCCCGAACATGAAGCTGAAAGTGATCGCTAACATGAAAGATGGGAGCCGGATCGGCGACTTTTAATTCGGTCTGATCATCATTGGGACGCGAGTTGTCCATCCCCTATTCCTCCCAAAATAAATAAGAAGTTCGAGTTGTCATCTTGTTTCCTGTGTGATCACGCATTTATGCTTAACGACTGTGCGCCGGTTTTTTCATGCTGGAAAATTTTCTTCTCTTCATCGCTTTTGGCAAATAAAGGGGAGAGGAAGAGGGAGCCAAGCGACGAACGGTGGCGCGTTTATAGATGATCAGTTGGTGTAAAACAGAACGATCGTTCTTGGTCAAGAAACAAACGGCGGCGCGTGTAGAAGACTGGTGAAAACCGGTTGTTTCACTCGAGAAATGGGAAGGGTGTGAAAGGCGATGCCTTAGAGCTTTTCTATTTGAGAAACGAGGGGGGAAGCGGCTTGCTCCTGAAAAGGTTGGTGAAAAACCGCTGGTTGCCTTGATCGGCGCCTGAACATAAAGGATAATGCAGCCAGTTTTTTCTACTTGAGAAACGATCCCGAGAAGCGGTGGCGCGAGGTAATCGGACTCTTCAATTGCCAGCCTTTTAGGCTAATGATGAGCCAAAAAGAACGAAAAAGAGGTAAAGGAGGCAAGATGGGATGATGAGGAAGCTAGTTGAAATCGGGCAAATGACGACCATCGGAGCACTGACGGGCGCGTTTATCGGCGGAATCGTCGTTGGCGGTGGAGGAAACGGAGCGCTGTTGGGGGGACTGCTGCTAGCAGTCGCTCTCTCCTTGCTTATCCCGTTTTTTTCGAACCGCCCAACGGCGATCGTCCGCGTGAAATACGGAGCGGCCGCTTTGTTGCCGGGGATGCTTGTAGGTGGGAGCCAATGGGTGTCGCTTGGAACGGTCGGCGCTGCGGCGGGAGGGATAGCTAGCAGTGTGCTTGCCGCTTTTTTTGCCCAAGACATCATCGAGAAACAAGAAAGGCAAGGACGATACATTCGTACACGGTTTCATTACGTGTGGTTGTTTTTTGGAGGATCCCTAGCCACATTTTGCGCGTTGAACGCCTTTTTTGCCGCCGAGCGGGCGGTACCGTGGCAAACATGGGTGCGCTCCATTCCAATGGTGGTGCAGACGACGGTCATTCTCGCCTTTGTGCTGCTTGGGGTTGTCATTGGCGTTGCTTGGAAAAAGAGAAACGCTGAAACTTGGCGGCAAGCATGGACGTCTGTCCGCCGCCCGGTACGGGGAGTCGTGGTCGGTGGAATCGTGGCTATCATCGTCGCTTCCTTTGTCCATTACGGCTTTTTGTCTGTCCGCACCGCCGCCCGCTTCGTCGGTCCTCTGTTATCCTATGCCTTCGGTTGGATATTGCCGTGTGCTGTCGGGTATTTGCTTGCTGTCAACCGCCGTCGCCCTGTTTTAGGATCGGTGTTGGCGATGATAGGGGCAGGGTTTGTCTTGATGGTAGGCATCAGTGTATTCCCCATGCTTCTGCTTCCTGGAAGTGGGCTGATGTGGGCCGGATTGGTCACAGGCTTAGTAATGGTGGTTTTGGCGATTTTAAGCATCATCAAGCCGCAAAGCCATGTAGTATTCGGCAGTTTTCTCATCCTTGCTTCCATTCTGTCGTTTGTCGGTGCGGCCGGCGGCCTGATCATCGGAGGTGTCATCGGTCTGGTGGGCGGTGCATTGGTGGTGGCATGGAACGGACGGCAAGCGGGGGAGATGGACAGCGACTATCCTCCTCCCGTTTCCCCTCTTTCCAATCGCTCATCAACAATGACAGGATAAAAGGGGGGATGCAAATGAAGGCAAGCAAATGGTGGAAAACCGCGCTTCTCGCTTTGGCGCTTTTTCTCTGCCTACCGCTTGGCGGGGCGCGTTCGCTCGCTGTGAGTGAAGAACAGGGATTTGTCATTCATGCCGATAAAGTGGTGGGCCTCTTGGACTTAGGTGGCATTGTTCTTGGGTCGCCGAAAGTGATCGTCGGCAAACTTCCCATTGCTTTCATCCAAACCGACATCAGCGGATTATCTATGGAACGGGCCATCGACACGCCGCAAGGAACGATTCGATTGTCCATTCAGTCGAAAGGAACGGCGCAAGCCAATTGGATGAAACTGGATGTAACGAAATTAAAGTTTGGCGGTCTTTGCTTCGACGGCTTCCCGATTAAGCAATGTTTGAAAGACGTCACATTGGTGGCGACGAAAATGACGGCTTCGCGCCTCGCCCTTCCTGATATGTCGCTGTCAGCCTCGTTTTCCGGCGCCTCGATGATGCAAGCGGAGCGAAGCGCACTCGAACAAACGGATCTCGCCCAAGAAGCCGAACGGCTCGTTTGGCAGCTTGATGAGCAAAAGCAAGGAACCGACAGCGCTGCCTACATGGTAAAGACGCTGCAGACGGATATCCCTACGCTTAGGAAGCGGGTTGAGTCGAGGACGGACGAATGGACGGCGATGGAAGAAAAACAAACCGCCGTTTCCGCTTCCCTCCAATCGCTTGAACAAGCTATGGCGGGAGAGCAGAGAGCCGGGAGTGAAGAACAAAGACAATATGAAGCGGTGGTGATGCGCTTTCAAGAGTGGAAACAAATGCTCGAACAGCAAAGCGCTGCTCTTAGTGAAGACGTAGGAAAATGGAATGAACAAGATGGGTTATGGGAAAAAGCCGCTTCATACGTCGCAAAGCGACTGCGGCTTGGGGAACAATCGAACGCGATGAACATTCTTTCGGCTTTGCGCTCATCGCTCGACGACATGAAACAGCAGCTCGACAAAGAGAGAAAAGCCCTAGCCGCTTGGAGCCAAACGGTGACCGAGTTCGAGAAGCGACTCAATGCGGTTGAGGAATGGGTGAAACGGAAACCGGCCACCCGGGAGGAGCGCGCAGCTGGGCGTTCCGACGTACCGCTTTCTTCGCCGAAAACAGATGGTGAAGTGACTCCATAGAAGAAGAAGGTGTCCCGGAAGGAGCGGGACACCTTGTTTCATCAATATAGGCCATATCCGTTTGAATGTACGATGGGGATTGCCCCTGTCTTGAAGACGGATCGAAACGGGGCCGTAGGGAGTTCGTCACGCGTCTAAGGTGCCGCCGTTGCCTTAAATGATTCCGTCGCGGATGGCCTTGACGATGGCTTCCGTCCGGTTTTTGGCGTTCATTTTTTGCAAAATCGCCGACACGTAGTCGCGCACCGTATACTCGCTCAAATGAAGACGTTTCGCCGCTTCATAGGTCGACGCCCCTTCGGCGACCAGTTTCAATACTTCGATTTCTCGCGGCGATAAGTGCGGGGTCGGTTGCACAAGCTCTGGGCGGCCGCCGCTGCATTTAGCTAAAATTTCCCCCGCGCTTTGGCCGAATTTCATTACCGCTGTGTAGAGGCCATTGGACAATTGAAAAGCGGTCTTCGGACCACAATCCAAAATGGCAGCACCGATGAGCCGATTTTCCGAGGGGGCATACATCGGGGCAATGACGATTGACTCAAGTTGAAACTGCTGAACGTATTTCATCGGCAATCCTTGTTCCGCATGGCGGACGTAAATCGGTGGTACGTTTGTCATTTGGCGACCGAGCAGCTGTAGTCGTTGAATGTATTGTTTAATGAAAGGAAGATGATCAATGTGTTCATGAATGCTTTTGATTTCATGATTATCAAGCTGATAGCCGTACAGTCCGAATCCGCTTTCATGAATGCTGGAATAGGCGAACAGCGCACATCGTTCAAATGGCAAGTAGGCGACAAACCCGGTTGAAATGTATTCAATGGCTTGATGCAGCGTTTTGGCTCGCATGATCCATTGGTCAAACAACAACACCGCGTCTTTCCAAAGCTGTTGCTCTTTCGTACGGATGGAAACCTTTTGAGCAGCATGAAACTGTTCGAGAGCGTGAAGCAGAAATGGAATGACGAACCGATCTTCCCCTTCGGTACAAACAAGCAAAAGATCGTCCCCCCATGGGAGTGGGATCAATCGCGTTTCGCTGACATCCATGTGGCAAAGAATGCGTTCACATAAGGCGAAAATCGTCTCTCCGCACACCGTGTTGTCGATAAGGGCATCAGCCACGCTTCCATACCATTTGGCGACGATGAAGCCGCCGTCGGCTGTTCTGGCCAGTTGGGCAATCCATGTGATCGGCAGCTGCTTGGATGAAACGGTTTGCTCAAGAAACTGCTCTAAATCGAACTCCGCACAATCAGGAGCGGTAACGGACTCATGAAGTTTCAAAAAAACGTACTGAATGGCTTGATGAACGCGAAAGTCCATAACGTCCCCCGACTGAATGACTTCGTGAGCTGCGTTTTCCATCATCGATAAAATGACGGTCGACTGGTTGGACGACAGCTTCCCGTTTCGTTTTTCCCATTCGCGGCGAAACGTCGCTAGCCATTCGGCGATATCACTTATCGGATGGTCCCATTGTGAAGAGAACGCCTCAATGGCAAGTCGCAAGGGGTGGGCGGCGGCGTGCAAGGGGTGGGCGGCGGCGTGCTGCTTGTCCTCCAGTTCCTCGCATTTGTCTAGCTAGGCTGAAAGAATGCTCTCGCGGTGATGTTCGAGCGTATTCCACCCTTCTTTCAAAATGGCATCCAATCGGTTTGAAAGGCGCAAGTTCATTCGGTTCCCCTCCTTAACTGGTTTCGGATAGGTTTTGCCTTGTTTTTGGTTTGAAAGATGAAATCGCTCTTTCTTGTCTATCCATCGTTTCGGACAAAACCAGGCTTGTTGGTCGAATAGGTCCGTGTCTGGAGAGAAAAACGGGTTCAATCATTTTGGCGATAAGAGAAATGGTTGTGGAGTGCCCCTTTTATTAAAACGTTCTTTATTAATAATATTATAACAATTCTGTCTATTATAATACAAATGGTTTGTCAATCGTATCTCTGTTGTGTACGATAGAGGCAAAGAAAGGAAAGGGGATTGCGAACGGATGAGCACGACCGAACATAAACGAGAAGCCCCGAAAACCGTCCGCTGCAAAGTCATCACCGTCAGCGACACGCGAACTGAGGAAACCGACCGGAGCGGCCGGCTGATGATCGAGCTGCTGACTGAGGCCGGTCATGACGTTGTTGGCTATGAAATTGTAAAAGACGAGGAAGCGGCCATTCGCGCGGCGGTGCTCGACGGCTGCCGCCGCCTTGATGTCGACGCGGTGCTCACCAACGGCGGCACCGGCATCGCCAAGCGCGATGTGACGATCGAAACGGTGAGCGCGCTGCTGGAGAAAGAACTCGTCGGCTTTGGCGAGCTGTTCCGCTTCCTCAGCTACACCGAAGACATTGGCGCCGCCGCCATGCTGTCGCGCGCCGTCGCCGGCGTGGCGATGGACACCGCCATCTTTTGCACCCCCGGCTCCACCGGAGCGGTACGCCTAGCGATGACGAAACTCATTTTGCCGGAACTCGGGCATGTTATAAGAGAGATTCGGAAAGACCGGTGAGGGAAATGAAGGTGTCTCCGCAACAACGGGACACCTTTTTCATGTATATCGCTATGTAACACTTCCATTTTCGTAGTGTAAGATGGTCCCCTCCCTATGTTCGGATTGTATTCCTTATCCAGTCAACATGAAGAGTGAGTCTCCCTATGATCCTGTGCACCCTAAGGAGGCGGTGACGTAATGCATCCTGCCGCTTTCAGGCATCATTTCCCAAATAGAACCACCTGTTCACATCGACCTTTTTTCAAATGTTTACTCATCGATCAAAGATAACATCTGTCTTTCACTGGCCTTATAGAGTGAATCTCACATACATCTTATTTTCGTCAGTTGACAAAAAAATCGATTGGTAGTACTATTTTTCATGAAATTACACAATTGCGCAATTACACAATTATAAAATTAAGTAAGAGAGGGGTACATATGTTTCCTAAGGTGAATGAGGGAATTTTAACTTTTGGCATCAGGGTGTTCAATTCCATTGGCTTTTTTGTGTATGTTCCGCTGCTTTCATTATGGCTAGTGAAAATGAAAGACCTCGATATTACTGAAACCAGTTTCATCATGGCGGCGTTTACATTTGTATCGAAGGCAGGGAATATGTTGGTTGGGGGAATTGTCGACAAGTTTGGGATTAAGAACAGTCTGGTCATTGGACTCTGGGGAGCGGCCCTGTTGTTAACGATGTTAACAATCGTTAATTCTTATCCATTGCTATTTTTGATCGCATTGGTATTGGGCATCTCGACTTCGCTTTACAATGTAAGTTTGAAAACACATATTTCCTTATTACAGGAAAATGAGAGACTGCGAGCGTTTGCCTTATTAAACATCGCTGTTAACGTTGGCGCTTCCATTGGTCCTTTTCTAGGCGGGTGGTTATTGGATTGGAATTCTTCTAGTACGATCATGGCGGCAATCGTTTGTTATGTTTTGGCTGGGGGGATTTCGTTGTTGTTGCCCCGCATCACCAGCGAGGATGCGGAGAAGGGAATCAATATCGTACAATTCGTTAAAAACAGCAGATCGGACCCGCATTTCTTTATCTTTATAAGATTTATTGCTTTTTCAGGGTTATTTTGGTTTTTGTACACACAACTATTTACAACTTTCCCTGTTGTCGTTTCTCAACATTTTTCAGGAAAAACGATTGGGTTGTTTTTTACCGTGAACGCGATGACGATTATTGTTTTTCAAGGTTTCTATCCAAAAATACAGCCAAAATGGAAAATGGAGTATTGGTACGCGCTGGCCTTGGTGCTCATCGTTGCTTCTTATTTCTTGTTGTGGATTTCCCATCATTTTTGGATCATCTTTGTTAGCGTGGTTTTGTTCAGCATGGCTGAAATCATTTGGGTTCCTATGATTGATCATCAGCTCATAGAAAAAAAGGGAATGTTAAGTTCTTCATGGGCCTTCGGAATATCCGGTGTACTTTGGGGAGTATGGGAATCGATCGGTGGATTCGTTGGTTTGAATTTGTATCAGTACGTCGGACAGCAAACCTTTTTTTACTTAGCCATCATAGGCATTGTGATTTTGGGCGGTTATTTGTTTCGCCTGCTATATAGAAACATGTCTTTCTTCACAAGTAAAAATCAAGTAGGGAGAAAGGACTGGAGATAATGGATTTGTTATTTGTTGAGACAAATACAACGGAATGGGGGATTGTATATGGATAAATATATCATCATTTTAGGGGCAAGCCGTTATGGAGCAGAAGCAGCGTTTCAATGTGGACTCAAACCTATTATTGTGACAGATCGGCACTCAAGCATTGATAAGGAAATAGCGCAGCTGACTGAGGCCGTATTTTATGTTCGTGATATTGCGGAGAAAACAGAGGTGTTTTACGCTGTAGAGAAAATCATGAGTTTCTATCAGACCGTAGAGCTTGTCGTAAGTTTTACAGAATTAGGGTTAGAGACAGCTGCTTATATTAGTGAAAGGATGAAATTACCAACCAATTCGCTTGAAACGGTGGTAAATACGAGGGATAAAGGAAGGATGCGTCGGATTTTGTCGAAAGATCCAGAATTGCGATTAGACGTTGTAAGTGGTAAGGGATCTGCTCTTCCTAAACAGTTTCCGTATTCAAGGCCAGCCATCATCAAACCGCTTGACGGATTTGGAAGTAAAGCGGTCGATTATATTTCCAATCAACAGGAGTGGGAAAAATGGTTAAAGAGAAATCAAGACCATTCTCACGAGTGGATTTTGGAGCCTTATATTGACGGTCCGGAATATAGTGTGGAGACGGTATCTTGGAGAGGAACGCACTTTATTTTAGGAATCACCGAAAAACAAACGACTGGGAAACCTCACTTTATTGAGACTGGGCATATGGTGCCAGCGAGACTGGGACAACAGGAAGTCGAGCGGATTGAACAAGTAGTGATGAAAGCGTTACATTTGTTGAATGTTCAGTATGGACCGGGGCATATTGAGATTAAATGGGATGTGGAAGAGGACAGGCCCGTGGTAATTGAAATGCACACGAGACCAGGAGGTGATTTTATCCCTTATTTACATCAATTAACCTCTGGTTTCAACCAGTATGAGCTAGGTATTTTATCCTATATGAACGAGATGCCACCTGTTGAAAAACCGATTTATCAAAAGGCAAGCCTTGTTAAGTTTTTGATGTTTCCAGAAGGGGTGTTGCGACAACTTTCTCTTGGTACAGAGGTCAATCGAGAATATATTCAAGATTGGGCCATCTATTATCGAGTCGGGGATCGGATAAGGAAAACGGTGGACTCGTATACTCGCTCGGGCCATGTTATTGTTTGCTCATCAACAGTTGAAGAATGCCAACGGTTATGCGACAATTTTGTTGATCAGTTGAAGTGTGAAATTGTTCATGAATAAAAAACAGAAGGCATGGGATGTCGAATGGCTGTATACACAATAGAGGAAGTCAACCATCGTTGTAAAGTTGAACTCTCGATCTCGTCCTTATTTGAAATGATGGCGTGTTTAAGAAAGTGCTACATTTCATCGGGAAAAATGGATGGTGCCCCTCCTTTTCCTGTTGCTCGTTTTGAGGAGTTTTTTCGCGAAAATGCATCGTTGCTGCAGAAGTTTTACGGTCGGTATGAGTACGGAGCACAGCTCGCCGAATTTTTGGTTGATTTGCCTGCTCCTCATACCTTTTCTCAACTCATGGCGTATATCGATCGCGTGTCTCGATATGAGTTTTTGTATTATTTATTTGGTCGATACTTGTCTGAAAAAGAGATCGAGATGTATCTGACGCAATTTGCTTCTCCGTTCGATGACATTCGCTCAAAAATCACGTCGTTGGGTGGGGTTGTGAATGATGAACAGTTGGAATTTGCACAGAACTATGAGCAATATTTGCAGGAGTTAACTTCTCTTTGGGAACGTTTTTATCAGCAATGTTACGCTCATATTGAATCGATCCTGTCCCCTCTCTGGGATCAAGCGAATGAACGATTGAGAGCGGAACTCAGGCAGTCTGGGATTGATAAAATAGTTCGAAAATTATTGTACGATTATCCAATCCCGGAACAGTTTCCAACAAAAGAAACAAAGTTGATCAAATTGTATCCATCCTATTTTGTGTCACCGAAATTTATTATCGTTTGGGGACTTGGTGAACTTCATATTGTTTATGATATCAAGCATTATCTAGACGGGAAAGAGATTTCTTTCAACGAACAGCGGCTGGAGATCCGATACGATGAGAGACAGCTGCAGTATGTTGCTGATATTGCGAAATCATTGTCTGAAATTGTTCGGGTGAAAATATTGTCATTGATTGCGAATGAAGAAAAAATAAGGTCACAAGAGATGGCCAATCAGTTAAATATTACCGTTCCTACTGTTTCACGACATTTAAACATCCTGAAACAATCCAATCTGATCATAGAGCGAAAAGAAAACGGTTATCACCTCTATGAGATCAACGAAAAGGAAGTGAGGAGCTATTGCTCCGCTGTAAAGAAAATTTTGGGCATCGAAAACGATGAGAGATAACGGCCAAGAGGATGCTCCGTTGCCGGGGCATCCTCTTGGTCGGTTAGGCCTTGATGGACTTTTCCCTTTCTTGATTGCGAAGGATGAAGCGTTGGATTTTGCCGCTTGGCGTTTTCGGGAGTTCGGCGACAAATTCGACTTCGCGCGGGTATTCATGTTTAGATAAGCGCGTTTTGACGAACAAAGACAGCTCTTCGGCCAGCTCGTCCGACGGCGCAAAGCCTTCTTTCAGCACGACAAACGCTTTGACGATCTCTCCTTTGATGGGATCCGGCTTCCCGACGGCGGCCGCTTCGACGACGGCCGGATGCTCAAGGAGGCAGCTTTCGATTTCAAATGGTCCGATGCGGTAGCCGGCGCTTGAAATGATGTCATCCGCCCGCCCTTGAAACCAGAAATACCCGTCTTCGTCTTTGGTTGCTAAATCGCCGGTCAAAAACCAATGGCGGACAAGCCGTTCGGCTGTTTTTTCAGGATCTTTCCAATACCCCTTAAAGACGTTTGGAATCGAGTTGGTGTTAAAGGCAATTTGTCCGACTTCGCCGTCGGCGACCGGACGCCCATTCTCGTCGAGCAAGGCGATGTCAAAGCCCGGAAGCGGCCATCCCATCGAGCCTAGACGGATGTCCATCGCGGCGGCGTTGAGGTTTCCAATCAGCATCAACGTTTCCGATAAGCCATAATGGTCGTGGATCGTGACCCCCACGTGCTCTTGGAAAAAGCGAATGACTTCCGGATTGAGCGGTTCGCCGGCTGAGCTCATGGCGCGCACGTTCAGCTGATAGCGGCGAATGACGTTCGCGCCGGCCGCCGCCATCGCTCGGTACGCGGTCGGGGCGGACGCGAAATTGGTCACCCGGTATTTTTCCATCAAGGAATAGCACGTTTCCGGTTGAAACGGCCCTTCATAAAAGACGATCGGCACGCCGAACGCCATCGGCGCAAAGGTGCAAAAGATCAACCCGTACGCCCAGCCTGGATCCGCCCCGCCGAAAAAGACATCCTCATCGCGCAGGCCGATCGCATAGCGCATATATGGATAAATGTTGATGAGCACGTTGTGCGACCACATGGCGCCTTTGGGCATTCCTGTGGAGCCGGACGTATACTGAATCGCAAGCAGATCGTCGACCGTCGTTTCTTCGATCGAATGCTCAGTTGACTCTTTTGAAAGCGTTTTCCAAAACAGCTGGTCTTGATCATGAGACGGCTCATCAATGACAAAAATGTGTTCGAGCGTCGGCATTTTTTCCTTTTCCGGCAGTTTGGCGCGCTGTTCGTTGTTCGTCAAGAGGACTTTCGCCTCGGAATGGTTGATGCGATATTCGATTGCCTGCGGACCAAACGCGGTAAAGAGCGGCACATATACGGCGCCGACTTTCCAAGCCGCCAAAATGTAGATGACAAGAGCCGGGTTTTTCGGCATGAGCGCGCAGACGCGATCCCCTTTTTTCACTCCGAGTTTGCGGAACACGTTCGCCATTTGGTTGGACCAATCGCGCAATTGCCGATAAGTGATCGTTTTTTGCTCTCCTAAAGCGTTTTCATAAACGAGCGCAATGCGGTTCGGATCCTTGGCATACCGGTCGCATACTTCATGAGCGGCGTTGAACCCGCTGCGGGAGTCCCAGTCGTAATGAGCAAATGCATAATCCCAAGAAAACGATTGAATGATTGAAACAGGTGCTGGATGGTTGGTCATGTCTGATCCCCCTCATTCTGTTCGAAAAGTAGTTAAATTAATAATAATTAAAATAAAAATAAAATTCAATACATTGTTAAAGAACAGTGTTAGAGCAAGTAAATCTGTTTGTACACAGCACTGGTAAAGCAGATGGTCTCGAAAGTCCCGGCAACGACGGCAGGCGAGGCCATGGACAAAAAAGAGGCGGCCGGTTTCGTCAGCGTGTTTTGCTTTTTACCACCGCTGTCTTTTTAAAGGAAATCGTAGGACTGATCCGATACCAAATCCACAAATCATTAATGATGGAAGCGAGTTCGGCGATGTCGGCGTTGAGTTGGCACGAGCGCGCAAAATCGGCTTCGCGGCCAAGCGCGTCTTGCTTCTCATTGATTTGCCGCTCCAGCGTCGCGATGCGGTCAGGGATCAAGCCGCGGATCGCTTCCCACTCGAGCAAAATCGCCTCCTGTTCCTCGGCGCTGTAGTCGTCCCAATGTTTATCCAACTGCGGCACGCGGATGCCGAGTCGCTTGTCTTCGATGAAGATGTCCCTCATTCTCATATCCTCCTTTTCCTCTATTATACAAAACGTCTCCCTGGAAGGCTGGTGAAAAACGATTGTTTCTGTTGAGCAATGGGGGATCGTTTGAAAGGAGATCCTGATGCGACGAGGCTTTTCTATTGGAGAAACGGACTTGACAAGCGGCTTGCTCCCTTCAATCACCGGCCTCCTAGAGCACGGTGGAATTTTTATGCTTTTTCATGAATACGTATTGAAAAATGAGA
>NZ_JPYA01000201.1 GCF_000750005.1 Geobacillus icigianus
TTCTTGTCCGCATTCACCCAAATTCCCGGCCACACATACCTATAGGAGCGAGGCAACAAACAAAGACATCGCAAAAGCAATTGACATGGCCGGCTACTTGCGGGCTAACATTCACCAATTCCCGGCGCTCTCCCGCTTCCACCATCAAATCGAACTCGAGATGGCCATCTGCCAACGCTTTTTTCATGAGCTCGAAGAAATGGCATGGCAAGGGGAAGTGCTTGGCGTGCTGTCGCCGCTCATACCATATGGCCCGTAAAGTTTTCATCGGCACATGCTCGGCGTGGAAGACGATGCAAGCTCATGGCCGACCATATGGCCCGTGAAGAGTGCTACTACTTACAAAAACTTGCGGAAACGACCGGTGAAGTGAAACCGCCAACGTGCGATCCGACCAAACCGCGAACCGAATAACTGGCGGCAACCGTTTCTCCAGCGGCTCGGTTAGACAGAAAAAAAGAGCGGTTCGCAAACGAAAACGAAAGCGCACGCTCTCACGTCAAACGGAACGTTTCTCTCCGGTCAAACCAAAAAGCCGCGCTGCTCACTCCGGCAGGCGGCAAACGTCCATGAGCGCTCCCCTTCCTCGATCAGCTGTTTTTCTTTATTTTACCATACGGCTATGGTTCATCGCTCCATTGTTCTGTCAATTTTTCAAAAAACAAATCCGCCTCCCGCTCCGGCTCGTGATCGTCCGCCCATTCCGGCAGCGGCGGCAGCTCCTCGAGCGTTTTCAACCCGAAATAATCGAGAAATTCGGCCGTTGTTCCATACAAAATCGGGCGCCCTGTTCCTTCCGCGCGCCCGACTTCTTTAATGAGCGCCCGCGCCATCAGCGTCTGCAGCGGCTTGTCGCTTTTCACCCCGCGAATCTCCTCAATTTCAGCGCGCGTAATCGGCTGGCGGTAGGCGATAATGGCCAGCGTTTCGAGCGCGGCCTGCGACAGCGGCGATGCACCCGGAGCTTCGACAAGCCTCTTTAAATAAGGGGCGTGCTCTTTTTTTGTCGCCAGCAAGAATACGCCCCCCAGTTCGATGAGTTGGATGCCGCGCTCTTCGCGCTCGCAGTCTTCTTGCAGCTTCGCGAGCACCGCTTTCGCCTCCGCCTCGTCGATTTCGAGCACGGCGGCGATTTGGGCGAGCGACAACCCTTCATCGCCGGCGGCGAACAAGAGCGCCTCCACAATCGCTTGCGCCGCTGGCTGTGAGCCAGCCGTCCCCGTTTTTCCTGCTTCTTTTTCTTCCATCACTCGTCCGTCGCGTCCGGCCGTCGAGCCGGCGCAACCTCCTCCTTTCCCGTTGTTTGCGCTCCGTCATCACCTAGCGGCGTTGCCCCCATCCGGTGCGGTCTCGCCTGCAGCCGTAAACAGAAAGCGACGGATGGGCGTCTCAGCCGCTCGGCCTAGCCGCGAGAAACAAATCGCTGAAATTTCGCTCTTGTTCCACAATGATTTCGTTTTGCTTAATCAGCTCCAAAACGGCTAGAAACGTCACCACGATATAAGCGCGGTCATAGACGGGAAATAAATCATAAAAGTTTTTCCGCCCGTTCGTCTCTCGCAGCTCCTGCAAAATCTCTGCCATTCGCTTTTCAACAGAAAGATCTTGGCGGGCGATTTTGGCCCGCAGCGGTTTTTGCAGCTTCTTGCGGCGCAGCAGTTTTGACAGGGCGCCAAGCATATCATACACGTTTACATCGAGCGGCGCCGCCTTTTTTTCATCGGCATAGGCGCTCAAATCGCTCGGCGGTTTCGTAAACAAGAGCGCCCGCTCTTCTTCGCGCTGTTTCAGCGCACGCGCCGCTTCTTTAAACTTTTTATATTCGAGCAGCCGCTGCATCAGTTCTTCGCGCGGATCCACGTCGTCGGTGAACTCCAGTTCGCCGTCGCCAGCCTCCTCTTCCGGCGCCGGCAGCAACATTTTGCTTTTTAGGGCGAGCAGTGTGGCCGCCATGACCAGATATTCGCTAGCCATGTCCAACTCCAGCTCTTGCATGGCGTGAATGTACGCCATATACTGCTCGGTGATTTGCGCCACAGGGATGTTATAAATATCAATTTCATAACGATGAATCAAATGCAAAAGCAAATCGAGCGGCCCTTCAAACGCTTCAATTTTCACATTGTATGACAATTGCACATCCATCCCACCATTTTTTTCGGCGCGCCGCCTCAGCGGCTTCCGTACGTACAGCCCATTTTATTGTATCATAATCAGGCGGCGGGGCGAGCAGAAATCGGTTGCTTTTTTGCCCTCGGCAGCGATGCGGCGTATAATGAAAGAAAAACGGCGCCCGCGCTTCCCGGCTGAACGAGGGAAGGCGAAGGCGGCGATGGGGAAAGGAACGGTGAGGCGTGTACCCGAAAGCGTATATCGACTATTTGGTCCATTTTCACGGCGACCGCGATTATTTTGAATGTCATGAACTGCTAGAAGAACAATGGAAGCGAGACGGACGGCCAAACGGATGGCTCGTGCTCATTCAAATCGCCGTCGCCTTCTACCATTATCGGCGCGGCAACATGTCGGGGGCGCTCCGCCTCATTCGGCGAGCGCAGGCGTTGCTTGAGGAGGCCCGCGGAATGATTCGCCAACTCGGCCTCGATGATCAGGCGCTCGAAGCGCTCCTTGGCGACACCGCCGCGCGAATCGTCCGCGGCGAACCGTACCGAAGCGTCGAGCTTCCGATTCGCGACCGCTCGCTTTACGAGCAATGCCTCGCCGCCTGCGCCAAACAGCAGCTCGCTTGGGGGCAGCCAAGCGACCTTGGCAACGTCGATGTGGTCAACAAACATCAACGTCGTGACCGTTCGGGCATTCTCGCTGAGCGCGAACGAAAAAAACGGGCGAAAGCGGAGGGGAAATAGATGCCCCTCCGCTGCCCGCAGCCGCGCCGCACTCGTTCCCTTATTCATGGCAGGCGTTGCATTTATCCAAAAACGAAGCCGTCCACTCGTTCGCACACAGTCGACGGTCAGGATACGTCTCTTTCAACGCTTTGACCATCTGCTTTCCGATCCCTTGGTGGCGGTGCGATGGGTTGACGCTAATGTGCTGAATTTCCACCACATCGGGAGCGCGCAACAGGACGCCAATCAGGCCGACGATATCCTCGTCCTCTTTCCATAAAAACAGCTGCCAGTCATCGTTCGTCTCATACTGTTTGATCGTCTGCTGGAGCCGTTTCAAGTCCTTTTCCGTCGGCATAAACGACAGCAACCCCATGGCGATTTTCTCGTAGTTTTTTCGATAGCGGATGAACATAAAAATCCCTCATTATCGACAAACATGCTTCCGAACAGGAAACGTTTTTGTCATTTTCTCTATACGTATTATAAACATTCTCACCGATATTGTGAACCGTTTCCTGCTTTTTTACGCAAATGCCCGCAACACGTTTGCCATTTCGATGGCCGACACGGCCGCTTCCCAGCCTTTATTGCCTGCCTTGGTGCCGGCCCGCTCGATCGCCTGCTCGATCGTGTCGGTCGTCAAAACGCCGAAAATGACCGGGACGCCGCTCGCAAGCGCGGCCTGAGAAACGCCTTTGGCCGCTTCACTGCAGACGTAGTCAAAATGGCTCGTGGCGCCGCGGATGACGGCGCCAAGCGTAATGACGGCGTCGAACTGCTTCGATTCGGCCAGTTTTTTCGCCACAAGCGGAATCTCAAACGCGCCCGGCACCCAGGCGACGGTGATGTCATGATCGCTGACGCCGTGTCGCGTCAAACCGTCAATCGCCCCGGACAACAGTTTGCCGGTGATGAATTCGTTAAAGCGTGCAACGACGATGGCGATTTTCAGTCCTGTACCAACGAGATGGCCTTCAATGACGTTCATCATTCGTTCCCCTTTCATCTAAAAATGAAGCATATGCCCTAATTTTTCGTATTTCGTGCGCAAATACTGTTCGTTTTCCTTTTTCGGTGGCATCTCGAGCGGCACACGTTCGACGACCTCGAGCCCGTGCCCTTTTAAGCCCGCGATTTTGCGCGGGTTATTCGTGAGCAGACGCATTTTCGTCACGCCGAGGTCTTTCAACATTTGCGCCCCGATGCCGTAATCGCGCAAATCGGCCGGGAAGCCGAGCTTTTCGTTCGCTTCGACCGTGTCATAGCCTTGCTCCTGCAGCTTGTAGGCGCGCAGCTTGTTCATAAGGCCGATGCCGCGCCCCTCTTGGCGCATGTACAGCAACACTCCGCGCCCTTCCGCCTCGATTTGCCGAAGCGCCGCGTGCAGCTGCGGTCCGCAATCGCACCGGTAAGAGCCGAACACATCGCCCGTTAAGCATTCGGAATGGACGCGCACGAGAATCGGCTCGTCCGGGGTGATCTCTCCTTTGACAAGCGCCACATGCTCTTTTCCGTCGAGCACATTCGTATAACCGATGGCGCGGAATTCGCCAAATTCGGTCGGCAGCCAGATGTCCACTTCGCGCTTGACAAGCTTTTCCCGCTCGCTCCGATAGGCGATCAAGTCTTTGATCGTGATCATCTTCAAGCCAAACTGGTCAGCCATCTGCCGCAAATCGGGAACGCGCGCCATCGTTCCGTCTTCTTTAATGATTTCGCAGATGACGCCGGCCGGCGCCGCCCCGCACAGCCGGGCCAAGTCAACAGCCGCTTCCGTATGGCCGGCGCGCCGCAGCACGCCGCCTTTTTTCGCAATGAGCGGAAAAATATGGCCTGGCCGCTTGAAATCGCTCGCTTTGACATTCGGGTCAAGCAGCGCCTGAATCGTCGCCGCCCGCTCATGAGCGCTAATGCCGGTCGTTGTCGTTTTGTAGTCGATGCTCACCGTAAACGCCGTGCCGTGCGCATCGGTGTTATGGGCAACCATCGGCTCTAAGCCGAGGCGTTCCGCCAACTCTTCCGTGATCGGCACGCAGACGAGCCCGCGACCGTGCGTAATCATAAAATTAATGATATCCGGCGTCACCTTTTCGGCCAGCGCGACAAAATCCCCTTCGTTTTCCCGGTCTTCATCGTCGCAGACGATGATCACTTCTCCGTTGGCAAGCGCGGTCAGCGCCGCTGCGATGGAATCAAACATCAGCCCAGTGCCCCCCCTTTTTCCGGCTTATTTGTACCCGTGCTGCTCTAAAAAGTCAACCGTCAACCCGCGCGCTGGCGGCGCTGCTTTGGCGGCAAGAAAAGCGGCGACATATTTGCCAATCATGTCGCACTCAATATTGACGAGGTCGCCGGGCCGCTTTTCACCTAAAATGGTGGCCGCCCGTGTATGAGGGATCAGCGAAACGGTGAACGTGCGCTCGCTCAACCCGAAAATGGTCAAACTTGTGCCATCGACCGCCACCGATCCTTTCTCCATCATATACGCGCGCAGTGAAGCCGGCACTTCGATTTCATAATAAACCGCGTTCGCTTTCGGCCACTGGCGAATGATGCGTCCGACGCCGTCCACGTGCCCGCTGACGAAATGGCCGCCAAACCGCCCGTTGGCCGCCATCGCCCGCTCCAAGTTCACCTTCGATCCGGGCTTTAGCGTCTTCAGCGCCGTCGCTTTCACCGTCTCCGGCATGATGTCAACCGTAAACCGGCGGTCGTCAAACGATGTGACGGTGAGACAGACGCCATTGACAGCGATGCTGTCGCCAAGTTGCACATCTTCAAGCACCCGCTTGGCGCTGATGGCCATGACGATGGCGTCCCCGGTTGCGTTCATCCGCTCGATCGTGCCGATCTCTTCGATGATGCCGGTAAACATCACGCTTCCTCCTTTCGCTTCGGAACAGCGGCGATTTTCACGTCCGGACCGATCCTTTCGACCCGCCGGATGTCAAGCTCGAGCGCTTCGGCGAGACGCGGGAAGCCGAGGCCGCCGATCGGCGTAGGGGCATCCTGCCCGCCGATCAGCTTCGGGGCTATGTAGGCCACCACTTCATTGACCGCTCCCGCGCGGAGAAAGCTGTCATGGACGCGCGAACCGCCTTCTACAAACAGCGACATCACCTTCTGTTCGCCGAGCAAGCGAAGCACATCGCCGACCTCCACTCGATCGGTCGGCAGCGACACGACGCGCACGCCCCGACGCTCGTATGCCGCCGCTTTTTCCCGACTGGCGCCTCGGCCGGCGATGATCCACGTCTCCGCCTCACGGTCGGTGACGACGTGGGCGTCAAGCGGGGTGCGCAAGCGGGTGTCCAAAATAATGCGCAGCGGGTTTTTCCGCTGTTCCCCGATGCGAACGGTGAGCTTTGGGTTGTCCGCGATCACGGTGTTGACGCCGACCAAAATGGCGTCATGCTGGGCGCGGAGACGATGGACATCCTCACGGGCCGCGCTCGATGTGATCCATTGGCTTTCCCCTGTCGCCGTCGCGATTTTGCCGTCGAGGCTGCACGCGTATTTCAGCGTCACAAACGGCGTCTTTGTCGCAATGGAATGGAAAAACATCCGGTTGAGTTCATCCGCTTCTTCTTTTAAGATGCCAACGTCGACGTGAATGCCCGCTTGGCGCAGCTTGTCAATTCCTTTTCCCGCCACAAGCGGATTCGGATCGGTCGTGGCGACGACGACGCGGCGGACGCCGGCTTCGATAAGCAAATCGGCGCACGGCGGCGTTTTGCCGTAATGGCTGCACGGCTCCAGCGTCACATACACCGTGGCGCCGCGCGCTTTGTCGCCGGCCATACGAATCGCATGCACTTCGGCGTGCGGCTGTCCGGCTTTCAAATGGGCGCCAAGCCCGACCACTTCCCCGCCGTTGACGACAACCGCGCCGACAAGCGGGTTCGGCGATGTTTGTCCGCTGCCGGCTTTCGCGACATTCAACGCCAAGCGCATGTAATCTTCGTCTCGATACACGGCTTTCACCTTTTTCTTTCGCAAAAATAAAAATCCCCGGAACGACTCCGGGGCTTTGGGATGCGAGAGAATGAGTCATGATGCGCATAACAGCGAACAAAACATTCGTTCGCCTCCTATGGCTGCACGTGCCGTCTAGACACCGTTGCCCTGTTGGCCGCCGAGGGCTGCCCGCTTTCGGCACAGCGCCATCAGCCACCATGCGCACATCGCCATCCTTCTCCCATCCAGACTATACTGTCGGCTCCGGAATCGCACCGGATCGTGCCAATCAGGCTCGCGGGCTGAGAGGCGCGTCGCCTCATCACCGCCGGTCGGGAATTTCACCCTGCCCCGAAGGATGCATCACCATGCTGTTTTTATTATACCATGTCAGCTTCCAAGCGTCATCATTTGACAATCCAAATCCAATACGCCGCCCCCCATAACAGGCTGGCCGCTACCAATAGAAAAAACAGCCGCCAGTTGTTGCGCCTTGTCCGCTCATCGTCCCCCGCCGGCCGCTTATTGTTCGTCAAACACTTTCACTTCCTTCATCACATCGCCGTTTTTCATCGCCTTGACAACGTCCAGCCCAGACGTTACTTGGCCGAAGACGGTATGCATCCCATCGAGGTGCGGCTGCGGCTCATGAACGATGAAAAACTGGCAGCTCCCGGTGTCGCGGCCGCGGTGCGCCATCGAAATCGCCCCGGCGACATGGCGGTGCGGATTGTTGTCCGTCTCGCACGGAATCGTATAGCCGGCATCGCCCGTCCCGTTGCCGCGCGGGCAGCCCCCTTGGCTGACGAACCCGGGGATGACGCGGTGGAAGGTTAATCCGTCATAAAATCCTTCATTCGCTAATTTTTCAAAATTGGCCACCGTCACCGGCGCCTCATTCGGAAACAGTTCGAATTCAATTTTCCCGCCGTTTTCCATCAAAATATACCCTTTTTTCGCCATGATGCTTTCGCTCCTTTGCTTGTGCCTCAATCGCTTCTATCATACCATGGATGATTGGGAGAAAGAAAGTCAAAGACAAAAACGGCGGGGATGCGATATAATGATGGTGCATGTTCCATGAACAGGAGGCGAGCTAGGTGAAACGAATGATCGCTTCATCGCTGCTGGCGGTTATCATGCTGATGTTGCCGGCGATCGCCGCGGCCGATGCGGCACCGGGCGACGTCATTGTGACGCTCGGCGAAAATTTAACAAGCGACCAAAAGCAAAAAGTGCTTGAAGAAATGAAAGCGCCGGATGGGGCGCAAACGATCACTGTCTCGAACGCCGAAGAGCATAAATATTTGGGCGGGCTCATCCCGAAAGCCCAAATCGGGACGCGCGCCATTTCTTCGTCCATGATCACGATTCGCGAACCCGGCTCAGGGCTGCGTGTTGAAACCCACAACATCACATGGGTGACGAAAGAGATGTATACGAACGCCTTGATTACCGCCGGGGTGAAAGACGCCGACATTTACATCACCGCTCCGTTTCCCGTTTCCGGCACCGCGGCGCTGACCGGATTGATGAAGGCGTATGAAATTTCCTCGGACCAAGCCATCCCTGATGATGTCAAAAAAGTGGCGAACGAGGAAATGGTGCAAACGGCGAAGCTGGCTGATTCGATCGGTCCGGACAAGGCGGTCGCTTTGCTGGCAAAAATCAAAGAAGAAATGGCCGCCAATCCGCCGCAAACGGATGCCGATTTGCGGGCTCTGATCGAAAAAATCGCCGCTGACCTCGGCATTACGCTGAGCGAGAATGAAATCAACAGCCTTATGTCTCTCCTTCATAAAATGCAAAACGCCAATATCAACTGGGATCAAGTCAATGACCAGCTGAGCAAAGCGAAAGAACAGCTGTCGGCGTTTTTGCAGTCGAAAGAAGGAAAAACGTTCATTCAAAACGTGATCGACATCTTGAAAGAGATTTGGAACGCGATTAAATCAGCATTTTCCTCGAACTCCAGCCAAGATCAGCAATGAAAATCGGCGCCCGCAAGGACAACGGGCGCCGATCGGTTGTCAAGGCCGCTTCCCAAACCGGCGGCCTTCACTTTTTCACTTTCGTTTTCCAAGGCAAATCATACTGAATCAAATCGTCATACGTCTCCCGCTTCACAACGAGCTGGGCATCGCCGTTTTCAACAAAGACGACAGCCGGGCGCGGCAGGCGATTGTAGTTGTTCGCCATCGAATAGCCGTACGCTCCCGTGCAAAAAACGGCTAAATAATCGCCCGGTTTCGCTTCCGGGAGCGCCAAATCCCAAATGAGCATATCGCCTGACTCGCAGCACTTTCCGGCAATGGATACGACTTCCGTCCGCTCTCCCCACATCCGGTTGGCGAGCATCGCTTCGTATTTCGCCCCATACAGCGCCGGGCGAATGTTGTCGCTCATGCCACCATCAACGGCCACGTACGTTCGGACGTTTGGCACGTCTTTGCGCGAGCCGATCGTATAAATCGTCGTGCCGGCATCGCCGACAAGCGAGCGCCCCGGCTCAATCCAAATTTCCGGAAGCGACAGCCCGTATTCGCGGGCTTGTTTTTTCGCTTCCTCAACGATGCAATCGACGTACATCGCCACGGGAATCGGATCATCCTCTTCGGTATAGCGAATGCCGAATCCCCCGCCAAGGTTGACCACTTCGGGGACGAAACGGTGCTCGCGATTCCACTCGGCCAGCTTGGCAAACACTTTTTGCGTCGCGAGCACAAATCCGGCGGTTTCAAAAATTTGCGAGCCGATATGGCAATGGACGCCCAACAGCCGAAACGCCTTCGCCGACATCACGCGCCGAAACGCCTGATCAGCTTGTCCATTGTGCAAATCAAAACCAAACTTCGAGTCCTCTTGTCCTGTTAAAATATAGTCATGGGTATGCGCTTCAACTCCCGGCGTGACGCGCAGCAAAATCGGCACCGTTCGACCGGAGGCCTCTGCCAGCTCTTCGATCAACTCCAACTCGTAAAAATTGTCGACGACGATGCAGCCGATGCCGGATTCGAGCGCCATCGCCAGCTCCTCCCGGCTTTTGTTATTGCCGTGAAAATGGATGCGCTCCGGCGGAAATCCGGCGACAAGCGCTGTATGCAATTCCCCGCCCGACACGACGTCAAGCGACAGCCCTTCCTCGGCGGCGAGCTGCACCATGGCGATGGAAGAAAACGCCTTGCTGGCGTAAGCGACCTGCGCCCGCACGCCATGGCGGCGGAACGCTTCCTGAAACGCGCGCGCCCGGGCGCGGATCAAGGCAACATCATAAATGTAAAGCGGCGTGCCGTACGTCTCAGCCAGTTCGACGACATCGACGCCGCCGATTTCCAAATGTCCTTTTTCATTGACGCGGCTTGTTCCATGCAAAAACACGACCATCCCTCATTCCTCATCAAAATGGCGCACGAAAAGCCAAAAGCCGTTGGCCGCCGACAGCGACCCTGAAAAAACAAAACCGCAGAGCAACCGGCTCTGCCGCGCACTAGGCTGCGATTCGGACATGCCCGTTGGCGCGTTCGCACCAAAACGAACGTCCGCTTCACCGCTCGGAAAAGGCGGTAAATATCAAATATTACGTTATCATAATGACAAAAAAGTTGCAATAGCGCCAACAGCGAAAAAGCGGCCGCCCATCCATGCCATCGGGAGCGGCCGCCGGGTAAAGGGGCGCGGGATCACGTCGGTTGTTTTTGCCGGTCCTGCGGATGGACGATGCTCGGACGCACTTTCGCCCCGGCGGCGGAACGGCGGACGATAATTTGCATAAACGCTGCCGGATCGAACGGAATGAACGGCCATAAATACGGGGTATTGAGCGAGCGAATGCTGACGAGCCAAAGCAAATAAACGGTCGTGCCGATGACGAGCCCCGGCACGTGAAACAGCGCGACAAAAATAACGAGAACAAGCCGGGAAATTTTATTGGCGACACTCAATTCGTAGCTCGGCGTCGCAAAAGAGCCGATCGCGGCCACCGCGACGTACAAAATGACTTCGGGCACAAACAAGCCGACATCGATAGCGATTTGCCCGATGAGGACGGCGGCGATTAAGCCCATAGCCGTTGAGAGCGGCGTCGGCGTGTGGATGGCGGCCATGCGCAGAAATTCGATCCCAAAATCGGCCAACAAAATTTGCACGACAATCGGGATGTTCGTTTGTTTGTTCGGGCCGATAAACGCCCACGATTTCGGCAACAGCGACGGATCTAAAACGAACAGCACCCACAGCGGCAGCAGAAACAGCGACGACAAAATGCCTAAAAACCGCACCCAGCGGACAAACGTTCCGACCCCCGGCGACTGCCGATACTCTTCGGCGTGCTGGACATGGTGGAAAAACGTCGTCGGCGTAATGATGACGCTTGGCGATGTATCGACCATAATGAGCACATGCCCTTCAAGCAAATGCGTCGCCGCCACATCAGGCCGCTCCGTGTACCGGACGAGCGGATAGGGGTTGTAGCCTTGCTTGACTAAAAACTCTTCAACCGTTTTGTCGCCCATGGTCAAGCCATCAACATGGATTTGTTGAAGCTCTTTTTTGATCAGCTCAACCAGCCCGGGGTCGGCGATATCTTGAATATAGGCGATGCATACGTCTGTTTTCGATCGCTCACCGACTTGCAACATTTCAAAGCGCAGCCGCTCGTCGCGGATGCGTCGGCGGGTGAGCGCCGTATTGACGATAATGTTCTCGACATAGCCGTCGCGGGCGCCGCGCACCACTTTTTCTGTGTCCGGCTCCTGCGGCTGCCGGCCCGGATAGCTGCGGACGTCGACCGCAAACCCGGTCGATTCCCCTTCGACAAGGACGATGATCAGCCCGGAAAGCAGCTTATCGACGGCCTCATCGAGGCTCATCACCGGGCTCACTTGCTGATGGACAAGCCGATTTTCAATGATTTTCCACGCTTGCGATTCTTGCCGTTCATCATCGTTGACGCGCACGATTTGCTTCAATAATTCGATGATGTATTGCGTGTCACATAAACCGTTGCAGTAATAAATATGTACTTCCCGGTTTAAGACACGAATTTTTCGCACGCCTAAATCAAAGCTTGTGCCGACGCCGATTCGCGCCTGCAAAAACTTGGCATTGTCAATGAGATTGCCCGCTATCGGCGTCTTCTTTTTTTCTTTTTCCGCCATGGCCACCACTCCTTTCAAGAATCAACTCAACCGCTTTGCGCGTAATGGGTGCCCCATGTTCGGCACGGTCGCGGCGCCCCATTTTTCCGATGTCGCCGATGCCGACAATCAGCGGGATGTTCAGCTGGTCAAGACAGTAGACGGTATCGCCGTTGATGCGGCCCACATCCAAATCGCGGATCCCTTCTTTATCGACCCCGTATTCGGTCATCACGCCGTCGCGGTCGATGCTCACATGCACCTTTGTCCATTCGTGCTGATGCGTGTTGGATGCAACCGCCAGCGCGCCAAGCACCTCGATTTGCTCGTGCGTCGCCACATAGCGAAGCGCCTCTTCGCCCGCTCCCTCACCGATGGCGCCACAGTCGTCAAACATCACAAACACCGGATCGTGCGGCGTCTGCAAAATCAGTTTGACGAGCTCCTCGCCGCTCAACTTGGTCGGATTGCCTCGCGAGCAGGAGATGCAGCGGCCGCCGACGTCGGCGGCGACCCGTTCGATCGCTCGGCAGGCGAATTCGTCTCCGTCCGTCACTAAAATGACCCGTCGTTTTTCCATCGTCTCTACCCTTTCGGTTTGCAAATAAGCGCCGCGGCAAACGAACCCGCCACCATAAAAGCGAGCAACGCGCCAGCGAAGCGGAAGACGGCTCCCCCGGTCGCGACAAGTCCGCTTGGCGGCGGCCCGACCATGACGCCTTTCGCGAAAACGTAGCCCAACCCGCTTAACGGCAACATCGCCCCCGCACCGACCGAAGCGACCCATCGATCGTATACGCCGCCAAACCCGAGGATGACGCCGAGGACGACCAACAGGCTGGCCACCCCGGCCGGCGTCCATCGGCCGCGGTCGATCAGGAGCTGGGCGATGACGCATACAAGCCCGCCGGCCAAAAACGCGCGGACATATTCCATCTCACATTCCCCCCGATCGTGGCCCATCCGGCTCTTGCCCGGCCGCTTCGATGACGACACCGTGAGCGATAGCCGGGATCGACTGTTTTTGCTGCACCATCGTTTGGCTCAACAGCGCCCCGGTCGCGACGACAAACAGACGGCGAAACGCACCGCGGGCAAGTTCATGAAGCAAATAGCCGTACGTGACAACGGCCGAGCACGCACAGCCGCTGCCGCCGGCGAACACCTTTTGATCCGGCCGGTAGATCATCAGCCCGCAATCGTTGTACATCTCGCTGACGTCATAGCCCGCTTCGGCAAGCAGCTCCCGAACGATGACGCTGCCGACGCGCGACAAGTCGCCGGTGACAATCAAGTCGTAATCGCTTGGCGATGCGCCTAAGTCGCGGAAATGCTGCTCGATCGTATCGGCCGCAGCCGGAGCCATCGCCGCTCCCATATCGAGCGGATTGGTCAGCCCGGCATCGATCACTTTGCCGATCGTCGCCGCCCGGATGCGCCAGCGCCCCGGGGTGCGCCCGATGAGCGCTGCGCCGGCGCCGGTGACCGTAAACGTCGCCGTTTTCGGCTTTTGCACTCCGAGTTCGGTCGGATAGCGAAACTGCCGTTCAGCCGTGGCGTTATGACTGCTTGTCGCCGTGAGCGCCCGATCGGCCAATCCGCCGGCAACCAACGCGGCGGCGGCGGCCAACGTCTGCATCGAAGTGGAGCAGGCGCCAAACAAACATAAAAACGGAATCGGCAGCTCGCGAGCGACATAGTTGGATGTAGCCTGTTGGTTTAACAAATCGCCGGCCAAAAACAGATCGACCTCTTCAGCGGAAACGCCCGCCTTTTGCAAGCAGCGGCCGACCGCCTCCCGCATCAGCCGCCGCTCGGCCAGCTCCCACGTCTTTTCCCCGCAATATAGGTCGCGATAACAAATATCAAAATACTTTCCGAGCGGCCCATCCGCTTCCAACGGCCCGACCGCCGCCGCGGCCGCTTGAATGTAGACTCCTTCATCAAACAACCACGTCTGTTTTCCGACGCGCTTCATGGCGCCCCCCTCTTTCCTACGGCCAGAACAGACCGAGCACATAGGCGGCAATCACTCCGTAAATGATCGCCGCGCCGCCGGCTTTCAACATCTGCCCGCCCACCCCGGCCATCCACCCTTCGCTCCGGTGCTCGATGGCGGCGCTAGCGAGCGCATTGGCGAGCCCGGTAAGAAGCATCGTCGCCCCCGCGCCGGCGAATTGGCTAATGTCATCATATTTTCCGACAGCGGTCAGTCCGATCGCCAATCCAGCCATGACGATCGACGCCCATAAATGGGCCTCGAGCGCTGAAGTGGCAAACGTACCGCCATACCAATTAGCCAGCCATTGCGCCAGCGCGCAAAGCGCCCCGCCGACAAGAAACGCTTTTCCCGCATTGGCCGCGTACGGGGGAGAAGGTTGGAACGCTTTGACTTCACGGAGATAATCGGTTCTCAATCCCACGTTTTCGTCCCCCTTTGTCAGCGAAAATGATCGACAAAATATAGCCAGTGAAACAAAGAGCCCGCCACCTTGCCAAAGGCGATGGCCATCAATAAAGCGACGATTCTCTCATCGACCCCGATTCGTTTCGCTAAAATCGGCCAAACGTTCAGCACTTCGGTGAGCGCGGCGGCGAGCATTCCGACAAATATGCCGTGCAGAAGCCCAATCGGCGCCAGCCAATAGTTGGACAAATGGAAAACCGAATGGCGAAGGCTCACCCAACCGCCGACGAGAGCGCCAAACACCGCGCCCCATTCATAAGCGTGAATGCGCTTCATCGTTTTCGTCAGCTGCGTCAGGCGCGGGATGACGCCAAGCACGACCAAAAAGGCGACAAAGCCGGTTCCGACCGCCAACCCTCCAGCGAAGCCGACGAACACTACCAGCAAAATCTCAAGCGTCGTCAAGGTGCCTCATGCTTTCCTTGTTTTCATGCAAAATGACATACTGGTCAATGGCCTGCTGGTAGTTGAACATTTCGACTTCCAGAGGGCTGGGCTCCTCGTTGATGCGTTTGCGGAACCAATGGTTAAAAAACAAAATCATCCCGATCCCGAGCCCAAGCGAATATGGAATTTGCAAAAGAAGCGGCTTATCCACCGTCTGACCGGTGATCATTTCATACAAATGGCGATGCACCCGTTGCATGCTCACATCTTCGTGGAAATTCATAATCGCCATCGCCGAACCGACGAACAGAAGAAGCCAAACGAGCAGGAACACGACGAACGGAACTTTTCGCTTTTCATACACGACTTCAACGATCGTCTGCGATGGGCCAACCATCTGCACATCGAGCGATTCATCGACATCGAGCACGGCCTTGACCATTTGCATCATGTCGATAATGACGATCGTTTTATCGCTTGGCTGCACCCGGTAGAGCGGGACCGCCCGCAGCCGCTCGACGAGTTCGCCATCCGCCGCAGCGATTTGCGCCGCTTGTCCGAGCGTGACCGCCGCCCCCGGCTCGACTTGCACGCGATGGCGCGGCTTAATGAATACGGTGTTGGCCATTTGCTTCACACCTTTGTCTTTTTTTCATTAGTTTGGTGGACAGTCAAGCCGATCATGCGGTTCGGCCGCATTCACCATCGATTTCATAAAAATAGAAAAGAATGGGCAGCGAAGGCCCATTCTTTCATCAAGCAGGCTTCTAGCCATCCATTTTCTCTTTGATGTGCTGTAAGATTTTTTTCTCCAGCCGGGATACTTGCACTTGAGAGATGCCGAGTCTTGCTGCCACTTCGGACTGGGTTTGATCTTTGTAGTAGCGCAAATAGACAATGAGCCGCTCGCGCTCATCAAGCTCTTCGATCGCTTTTTTCAAAGCGATTTTGTCAAACCATGACGCCTCGTCATCGTCGGCGATTTGATCGAGCAGCGTGATCGGATCGCCGTCGTTTTCGTACACCGTTTCGTGAATCGACGTCGGCGTGCGGACGGCCTCTTGAGCGAGGACAACCTCTTCTTTGGCAATGCCCAAATGATCGGCGATTTCGGTGACCGTCGGCGCCCGTCCGCGCGCTTTTGACAGCTCGTCTTTGGCCTTGCGGATTTTATTGCCCATCTCTTTCAGCGAGCGGCTCACTTTGACAGTGCCGTCATCGCGAAGAAAACGCTGAATCTCCCCGATGATCATCGGCACGGCGTACGTCGAAAACTTGACGTCATACGACAAATCAAATTTGTCGACCGATTTTAACAAGCCGATGCAGCCGATTTGGAACAAGTCGTCGGCCTCATAGCCGCGATTTAAAAAACGTTGGACGACCGACCAGACGAGGCGCATGTTTTTTTCAATAATTTCATCGCGCGCTTCTTGATCGCCTGCTTGGCTGCGGCGGATCAGCTCCTTCATCTCCTGGTCTTTGATTGGCGACTGATCTTGCTTGACATCGACATCCATAGGCATGTCTCCCTCAGTTACATAGCGCTTGGCTTTTGGCAATATGCTTTTTCAAATACACGGTCGTCCCTTTGTTCACTTCCGATTCAATGATGACTTCGTCCATGAAGTTCTCCATAATGGTAAATCCCATTCCCGAACGCTCTAGTTCCGGTTTGGTCGTAAACAGCGGCTGGCGCGCCTCATCAATATTGGCGATGCCGACCCCTTCGTCCCTCACGGTCAAATGGACGATGCCGTCTTCAATGATGACGGAAATAGAGACAATGCCGTTCGGGTCGTTGTTATAGCCATGGATAATGGCGTTGGTGACCGCCTCTGAGACGACCGTTTTGATTTCCGTCAACTCGTCCATCGTTGGATCGAGCTGGGCGACGAACGCCGCCACCGTCACCCGGGCAAACGATTCGTTTTCGCTGCGCGCGGAAAATTGGAGGTGCATTTCGTTGCGCATTTACGCCACCCCCAATGCCTGCAAAGCAAATTGCTCATCCGCTTCCAAGCGAATAATTTTAAATAGTCCCGACATATCAAACAGGCGCTTGACGGCCGGCGACACCGCGCAGACGACCATCTGACCGCCCATGTTTTTGATCTGTTTGTAGCGTCCTAAAATGACGCCAAGACCTGAGCTGTCCATAAATGTCAACTGACCTAAATTGAGCACGATATGGCGGATGCCCTGGTTTTCGAGCACATCCGTCACTTGTTCGCGCAACGCTTCGGCCGTATGATGGTCGAGCTCCCCGGACAGGCGAACGATCAGCACGTCTTGTTTCACTTCTAAGTCAATCGCGAGACTCACAGCGTCTTCCTCCTTGTCCATTTCAGGATACGGAGAAGTTTCGCTGCCCGCGCTCGGAAATCCTGCCGCCCGACAAAACTAGTACCCGTTCGCCAAAGAGAGTGAAAAGGCGGCAAAACTTGACATCATCCCGCCTGCACGAAACGACTAAACACCCGCTTAAACAAGTCCCAAAAGCTCGCTTCTTCGACCGTTTGCTTGGCGACAAGCGGGCTGCGCACGATCTCTTTTCCATCCTCTTTCAAAATCAAAACGCCAAGCTCATCACCTTTGCGAATTGGGGCTTGTACCCGTTCTTTCACCTTGACGATTTTCTCAATCTGCTCGACCGACTGCCCCTTTTTCGTCAGCACCGATACCGGTTCCGATGTCACCGCTGCCACCGATGTTTGCTTGCCTTTGCTCACTTCCACGCGAGCGATCGTTTGATTCCGTTCGTATACCGGGTGGGTCTGATATTGTTGAAACGCATAGTCGAGCATTTTCGTCATTTGCGCATTGCGCGCTTTCGGCGTCGGCGCCCCAAAAATGACGGCAATGACGCGCATGCCATTCTTTTTCGCTGTCGCGGTCAAACAATAACCCGCCTCGCTCGTAAAGCCGGTTTTCAGCCCGTCAACACCGGGATAAAACTTGACAAGCCGGTTGGTATTCACAAGCCAAAACTTTTTGTCCGTCTGTTCGCGCAAATAGTCTTCGTATTTGCTCGTATATTTCGTAATATCTTCATACTTCAACAATTCGCGCGCCATCATGGCCATATCATAAGCGCTGCTGTAGTGATGTTCCGCCGGCAAACCGGTCGCGTTGACAAAATGAGTGTCGTTTAAGCCTAGCCGCTTTGCCTTTTCGTTCATCATTTCGACAAACGCCTCTTCTGACCCGGCAATCCGTTCGGCCAGGGCGACCGAAGCATCGTTCGCCGAACCGATGGCGATGCCGCGCAGCAGCTCGTCAACCGTCATTTCCTCACCCGGTTCAAGGAAAATTTGCGAGCCGCCCATGGAAGCGGCGTATTCGCTCGCCCGTACTTTCTCATCGTAGGAGAGCTTTCCTTCATCGATCGCCTCCATGATCAGCAACATCGTCATAATTTTCGTCATGCTCGCCGGCGGCAGTTTTTCATGAGCATTTTTCTCGTACAACACTTTTCCTGTGTCGCGTTCGATCAAAATCGCTGATTTCGCCTCAGCGGCTAGTTCGGCCTTCGCTCCCTTCGCCTCTTTTTCCTCGGCGTGCACGGAAAGGGGAAGGAACAGAAGAAGCGGCAAGAAAAGCAGACGAATGACTGTCGTTTTCATCTCCCAAACCTCCATTCTTTATACATGCCATTTTTTCCAACAGAGATATTTTTATACAAACGAACCCAAAATAAAAAAACGCCCGAAACCCACTGTTTCGAGCGTTTTCTAACAGCTTCGCCTCAGCCGATCGTCTCGTAAATGAGCGGCGGCGGAGCGGCCGGCTGCGGCGAAATCCGAATGGCCGCGGCCAGTTTTTCTTCCACGTCGCGCACATCGGCGCGGTTGCTGTGAATCGTGGCGAGCGTTTCCCCTTTTTGCACACGGTCGCCAATTTTCTTATGAAGCACGATGCCGACCGCCAAATCGATGGCGTCTTCCTTTGTCGCCCGCCCGGCGCCAAGCCACATGGCGGCCGTGCCGACTTCATCGGCAACGATCTCGGCCACATAACCGTCCTCGCCAGCGGCAACGGGGATCGTATGCGCGGCGCGCGGCAATTTGTCCGGGTCGTCAACAACCGACGGATCGCCGCCTTGGGCCGCCAAAAACGTTTTCATTTTTGCGGCTGCCTTTCCGCTGCAAAGCGCTTCCTCCAGCAGGCGGCGCGCTTCGGCAAGCGACGGCGCTTTTTCGGCCAAGTACACCATATGGCTGCCAAGCGTCAAACAAAGTTCCGTTAAATCGCGCGGCCCGTTTCCTTGCAAAGTAGCGATCGCCTCTTTCACTTCCAAGGCGTTACCGACCGCGTAACCGAGCGGCTGGCTCATATCGGAAATGACCGCCATCGTCCGGCGGCCGACGCGCTTGCCGATCTCGACCATCGCCCGAGCAAGCTGGCGGGCGCCATCGAGATCCTTCATAAACGCTCCGGCCCCCGTTTTGACGTCTAAGACGATCGCGTCAGCCCCGGCGGCGATTTTTTTGCTCATGATCGAGGAAGCGATCAGCGGAATGCTGTTGACGGTGGCGGTCACGTCGCGGAGTGCGTACAATTTTTTATCCGCCGGCGTCAAGTCGCCCGTTTGGCCGATAATGGCGATCTGATTCTCATTGACGAGCCGGAGAAATTCGTCTTTGCTGATTTCGACATGAAATCCGGGCACGGACTCGAGCTTGTCGATCGTGCCGCCCGTATGGCCGAGACCGCGCCCGGACATTTTCGCCACCGGCACGCCGACGGACGCGACAAGCGGGCCTAACACGAGCGTTGTCGTATCGCCAACGCCGCCTGTGGAATGCTTATCGACTTTCACGCCGCGAATGCCTGACAGATCGATGACCTCGCCGGAGTGCACGATCGCCATCGTCAACGCCGCTGTCTCTTCGGCGGTCATGCCGCGAAAATAAATGGCCATCGCCAACGCGCTCATTTGATAATCGGGAATGTCTCCGTTCGTATAACCGCGGATGATCCACTCCAGCTCTTCCGTCATCAGCGCCTTTCCATCGCGCTTTTTGGCAATCAAATCGACCATTCTCATCCCGATCACCTCTCGTTATTTCGCCAGTTCGGCGACAATCGCTTTCACGAGCCGCAAAAAGTCGGCTTTCACCCGCTCGGCTGTTTCGACGACTTCGTCATGATGGAGAGGAGCATCAGTCATGCCAGCCGCTAAGTTGGAAATACATGAAATGCCGAGCACCTCCATGCCGGCATGGCGGGCGACGATCACTTCCGGAACGGTTGACATGCCGACCGCATCACCGCCAAGCGCCCGGATCATGCGAATTTCCGCCGGCGTTTCGTATGATGGACCGGTGTTGGCGACATACACCCCTTCGTGCAGGCGAATGCCGAGCCTTGCCGCCGCGTCTTTGGCGAGCTGGCGCAGGCGCCGGCTGTATGCTTCGGTCATGTCTGGAAAGCGCGGACCAAGCTCCGGGTCGTTCGGGCCGATGAGCGGATTCGTGCCAAGCAAATTGATATGGTCGGAGATCACCATCAAATCGCCGGGTTGGAATCGTTCATTGACGCCGCCGGCGGCGTTTGTCACGATCAATTCGCGGACGCCGAGCGCCTTCATCACCCGGACGGGGAACGTCACTTCGCGAAGCGAGTATCCTTCATAATAATGAAACCGTCCCTGCATGGCGACAACGGTCGCCCCTTCAAGCCGGCCGTACACGAGCCGGCCGGCGTGCCCCTCAACCGTCGATACCGGAAAGCCGGGAATCTCCTCATACGGAATGCGAACCGCCTCTTCGATTTCATCGGCGAGCACGCCGAGCCCCGAACCGAGAATCAAACCGATCGCCGGCGATGCCGGCATGCGCTGCCGCAACACATCCGCTGCTTTTTCAATCGCTTGTCGATCCATCTGTCTTTCCCCCTTGCCTTCTATTCTAATCCGGAACATGGCCGGCTACGCTGGCGAAAGTTCCGACAAAAAGCTTGTTCCATAAGGCGGCATAGCGACGTGGAAGTTAGCGGCGATCGTCGCCCCGACATCGGCGAACGTCTCGCGGATCGGGAGCGGCTTTCCGCCTTGAAAGCGCGGGCTGTACACCAACAGCGGCACGTATTCGCGCGTATGGTCCGTTCCGTGATGCACCGGGTCGTTGCCATGATCGGCCGTGATGATCAGCAAGTCGTCTTCTTTCAAACGCGGCAGCACATCGTTAAGCCGGGCGTCGAACTCTTCGAGCGCATCGCCGTATCCTTGTGGATCGCGGCGATGGCCGTACTTGGCGTCAAAATCGACGAGATTGACGAAACTCAACCCGGTAAAATCGCTGCCGAGCGTGTCCACAAGCTTATCCATGCCGTCCATATTCGACGCGGTCCGCAACGACTGCGTCACTCCTTCATTGTCGTAAATATCGGCGATCTTCCCAATGGCAATGACATCATACCCCGCGTCTTTCAGCTCATTCATCACCGTGCGGCCGAACGGTTTGAGCGCATAGTCGTGTCGATTGGCCGTTCGCTCAAAACGGCCGGGTACACCGATGAACGGCCGGGCGATGACGCGCCCGACCATGTACGGCTCATCGCGTGTCAGCTCGCGCGCGATTTCACAAACGCGGTACAATTCTTCAAGCGGCACGACTTGTTCGTGGGCGGCGATTTGCAAAACGGAGTCGGCGGACGTATAGACGATGAGCGCCCCTGTTTTCATATGCTCCTCACCGAGTTCTTCGATGATCGCTGTTCCGCTCGCCGGCTTGTTGCCGATCACTTTCCGACCGGTGCGCCGCTCAAGCTCGGCGATCAATTCATCCGGAAATCCGTTCGGAAACACGCGAAACGGCTTGTCGATGCGAAGCCCCATCAGCTCCCAATGGCCGGTCATCGTATCTTTGCCGGCCGACGCTTCTTTCATTTTCGTATAGTAGGCCAGCGGCTGATCGACTTTCGGCACCCCTTTGATCTCACGAATATGGCTTAAGCCGAGCTTCGCCATATTGGGCAAATGAAGACCGCCGCGATGCTCGGCGATATGGCCGAGCGTGTCCGCCCCTTTGTCGTTGTATTTTTCGGCATCCGGCGCCTCGCCGATGCCGACCGAATCCATGACAATCAAAAAGACGCGCCGGTACATTGTAATCATACTCATTCCTCCCGTCTCCAGTCGAAAATGGTGATTCTCTTTGTTCTATTGTACCCACCACATCCCAAAAACAAGTCAGCCTTACTATTGGTCAGAAGTCTGACAACAAGGACAACCATCAAGCTCCAACAGATTTGATCACGGCCTAGAAGAGCGGTGAAAAACAGTGTTTCCCTTTGGTCGATGAGGAAAAGTGTGCAGTGTTGCAAAGTTTTTCTATCTGAGAAACGATGGCAGGAAGCGGTATGAACGATTGAATCAACAGTCTCCTAGGGAGCCGATGATCAAATCTTGAATACGAATTTGCCATGTCAATTCTCAACTCGAAAAACCTTCGTGCACCGATCCTTCCATTCGCTTATTCTTTCATCGATGAAGGGAATCAGCCGTCTTTCCCAACCTTCTAGGCGCGCGGGTGATACTGCTTGTATACGTCTTTCAAACGCGTTTTCGTCACGTGCGTATACATTTGCGTTGTCGAAATATCAGCATGGCCGAGCAGCTCTTGGACAGCGCGCAAATCGGCCCCGTTTTCAAGCAGATGCGTCGCAAACGAATGGCGAAGCGTATGCGGCGTCAATTCTTTTTCAATGCCGGCTTCTTTCGCGAGGCGCTTTAAAATTTTCCAAAACCCTTGCCGTGTCAAGCGTTGACCGTAATGATTCAAAAACAGCGCCTCCGTTGCCCGTCGGCGCGGATTGACCAACTGCGGGCGCCCTCGCTCCAAATAGTGGGTAAGCGCTTCAATCGCCATGCGCCCGATCGGAACGATCCGCTCTTTCCGCCCTTTTCCATAACAGCGGACAAACCCCATCGTCAAATGGACGTCGCCGAGGTTGAGCTGCACCAACTCGCTGACGCGCATGCCGGTCGCATACAACAGCTCGAGCATCGCCTTGTCGCGCAGCCCAAACGGCGTATCGGTTTGCGGCGCGGCCAGCAGGGCTTCCACTTCCTCGACCGACAGCACTTTCGGCAGCGTCCGTTCAAACTGCGGCGTTTCAATATGGACGGTCGGGTCTTGCGCCGCGATTTTCTCCCTTAGCAAAAACTGATGGAACGAACGGATCGACGCCAGATGGCGGGCGATCGTCCTTGCCGATTGCCCTTGTTCGCTTAAAAACTTTAAAAAATGGAGAATATGAAGGCGCTCGACTTCGCCCCACGCCTGAAGCTGCTCCACCTGCCGCAAATAACGCGCGTATTTTTTCAAATCCCTCTCGTATGAAACGATCGTATTGTGCGCCAAATTCCGCTCCACCATCAAATAGTGCAAAAAATCGCTCAGTTCGTGTTCCAACGCTCTCTACTCCCCATCGCGGTAAAAAAATAACAGCCGGTCAAGCCAAGTCGGGGGCGCCTGTTCGACCGCCGACACCTTGACCGCCGCCCCCTCGGGCTCATCGTACCGGTGATAGTATTCATATTCACGGTGAAACCATACAAGACTATAATAAAATAAAATGGTGCATCCCGTAAACAAAAGAAACACTTTCACCATTTGCCAAACGGTTTTCATGGCATCCTCCTTACTGGCAGCTTGGCCATTTGCTAGTATGAGGATATGCCATTGACTTCCTTATTTATACGCAAAAAACCTTTCCCATCGGAAAAGGTTTTTTATTTTTCTTCTTCCTGATGTTTTTGTTGGCAGCGGTGGCAAATGCCATGAAACGTCAAGCGGTGATCTTTAATTTTGAACTTCCACTCCCTCTCGACGATGGCTTCGACGTCCTCAAGCAAATCTTCCTGAATTTCCGCCACCGACCCGCACTCAAGGCAAATGAGATGGTGATGGAAATGGGCCGCTCCTTCTTTGCGGAGGTCGTAGCGCGATACCCCATCCCCGAAGTTGATTTTGTCGACAATTCTCAGCTCGTTCAACAGCTCCAGTGTCCGATAAACCGTCGCCAGTCCGATTTCCGGGGATTTTTCTTTTACGAGGAGGTAGACGTCTTCAGCGCTTAAATGGTCTTCTTCATGTTCGAGCAGGACTCTTACCGTCGCTTCCCGCTGCGGTGTCAGCTTATAGCCAGCCGAATGCAGCTGCTTTTTAATTCGTTCCACGCGTTCTTCCATCATTTCATTCCTCCCTCGCCATTCACCCTCCATTATAGCAGAGATGCGAGGAAAGGGGCAAAGTAAAATCACTATTACAAGAGAATAATAACGATTATTATATAATAATTAATATTATATTTACCACCCATTTGACCGTCTGCTTCATCAGCGAAGGCGAAACATACGCCTCGATCGCCGAAGAAACGAGCAGCCCGACAGCGGTCAGCGCCATCGCCGCCGCGTAGCGCATCACAAGCGGAAAGACCGGTCCATGCGGACGTTTCATAAACTGATGACGCACCATTTGCAAAGAAAAGGAGATCGAAACTACCCCCATGACGATCATCAGCGGAATGACGACAACATTTTGCGGCATGATGGAAACAAACGACAACAAAAAGCCTTTCCAGCTCATTTGGCTCACTAAAAACCCGACGGTAAAGCCAACGACGACTCCTTTTAAAAACAGCAGGACGAAAATAATAGGCAAGCCAATGACGGAAATGCCGAGCACCCACATCAAGGCGATGTATTTGACGTTATGCATATAGCTTTGGCGGAACATGTCGTGAGCGCTCGCCAAATTGTCTTTCGATACTTGTCCAAAAAATTGCGTCAAATAATAGTACAAGTCTTGTTTTTGGCTGAAACTGAGGCTGTTGACGACAATGGCGCCAAAAATGACGCCCATTAAAAATAGGACGATCACAAATACGTACAGCGAAGCGTGTTCGCGCAAATGAACAGCGGCAGCCGATTTCAGCGGATGGGTTCTCATCGTGCTTCGTCCTCCTACTTTGTCTCTTAGTAGATTGTATGTCCATCCGCCTTGGATATGACTGTTTTTCGAAAAAGCGGGACCGCCGCCGCGCCGGACATCCCGCTTTCCATCCCCATCGTTCCGCCTGCGCTCGGCAAACGGCCGCATGTTTGCCTACCTTTCGCCGCCAACGCTTTCTTCGCGCTCAGCTCTCCTGCACTTTTCCATATTTTCCGCCGCCACCGGCTTCGATGGCGAGCGCCCCGCTGCGGGCGAGCACGATCAGCCGAGCGAGCTTTTCCCCGACCGTCTCGGCCAGCGCTTCTTCCGCCGCCTCATGCAGCACGCTCATTTCGGTGCCAAAGCGGGCGAGCAGCTTTTCATACGCCTTCGGGCCAAGACCGGGGATAAATTCAAGCGGCACTTGATAAATATACGGCGGCCGCTTCGGTCCGTGCTCCGCCGTTTTCAACTCCGCCAGCCGGTCGAATACCCCCTTAACAAAGCGGTGGTGGCCGCACGCCGGACAGCGCTCAGCCTCAGGCGAGACCGGCGCAAGGCAGCGTTCGCACACCGTTCGGTGATATTTGCCAAGCTTTGGATTCAAGCCGTAATTGGCGATGATCGTACGCCCGTCTTCACCGCGGAGCGCTTTTTCCAACTCCGCAAACGTCGGGGCGGCAAGCCGCACTTGCTCATATTCGCGGGCGATTTTTCGCAACGAATGGGCATCAGAGTTCGTCAAATACGGATAACGGTGCAATTCGGCGATTTGGTCCGCCATCGCCGTATCGGCGCTTAACCCAAGCTCAATGGCATCGATCCGATCCGGGTCAAACACTTCTGTCAAGCTGTGTTGGACCCCTTTTCCGTACAAGCTTTTAAACGGGGTGAACGCGTGCGCAGGAATGAACCAGCCGCCGTGCTCTTTCGCGGCAGCTTGCAGCTCGCGGCCGGAGGCGTAAATGCGCTGCGAACTGAGCGATATGTTCTTCACCCGTTGGCCAAGCCAGCGGGAAAACGCGCGCATCGCCTGAACGGTCGGCAAAAAAACGAGGACGTGGATCGGTCCATGGCAATGTCCGTCATATACTTCGATTTCGCTGCCCAACAAAAGCGTCACCTTTCCGGCGCTGACGCCGCCTTCCTCATGTTCGCGCCACCCGTGCTTCTCCATCGCCTGCTCCAGCTCGCCCAGCACGTCGGGCACATGGCTGTCAATGACGCCGATGATGTCGATCCCTTTCACCTCAGCCGCCTCACGCAAGATGTTGGCCAACGTCAACGTCCGCGCCCCCGTAATTTTCACCGGGCGGCCGGAGGCGGTGCGGCCGATGTGGATATGTAAATCGGCGTAATAACGGCCGAGGCCGCCCTCGTTTTTGTTATTCGCCATTTTGCTCCCCTAGCGCGCGGCGCAGCTGCAAATATTGCAAGGCGTACGCCGTTTTCGCATCGTAAATGTCGCGTCGTTCAAGCATCGCAAGCGCCTCCTCCAATGTCACTTCCAGCAGTTCGACGAACTCATCTTCATCCAATCCGGCGCCATCTTCGACTTTTTCGAGCCCTTCCGCAACGTACAAATGGATGAGCTCATCGGCAAAACCGGGCGACGTATAAAACGAAATGAGATGGCGCAGCGAACGGGCCCGGTAGCCGGTTTCTTCTTCAAGCTCGCGGCGTGCGGAAGCGAGCGGCTCTTCCCCATGTTCTAGCTTGCCCGCCGGAATCTCGACCAATGCGCGCTCGAGCGCTTTTCGGTACTGGCGGACAAGAACGATGTTCCCGTTCGGCAACAGCGGCAGCACCGCCACCGCCCCCGGGTGTTTGATCACCTCGCGCCGGCTCATTTTCCCGTTTGGCAGCTCGACTTCCTCGATATACAAGTCAATGATGCGGCCGCTGAACAGTTTCTCTTTGCGGACCGTTTTTTCATACAACTTTTCCATCTCTTCATTCTCCCCTATCGATTGGTGGACTCTTTTCCATTGTACTACAAAGTTGGCCATTTTTTCGCCTCCGTTGTACAATGAACGTATCATCCATGTACAAAGGAGGCTGGCAAAGTGAAAAAGCGCCGCATCGGCACATCCGACTTATACGTCAGTGAAATTGGGCTCGGCTGCATGTCGCTCGGCACGGATGAACACCATGCCATCTATCTCATTCATGAAGCATTAGAGCGCGGCATCAACTACTTGGATACAGCCGATTTATACGACCGCGGCTTAAACGAGGAATTGGTCGGCAAAGCGGTGAAAGGAAAACGCGACCAAGTGATCATCGCCACCAAGGTCGGCAACCGTTGGCGCGCGGACGGAAGCGGTTGGGATTGGGATCCGTCAAAAGCCTATATCAAACAAGCGGTCAAAGACAGCCTGCGCCGCCTGCAAACGGACTACATTGATTTATACCAGCTCCATGGCGGCACGATCGACGACCCGATCGACGAAACGATCGAAGCGTTCGAAGAGCTGAAGCGAGAAGGCGTCATCCGCTGGTACGGCATCTCCTCGATCCGCCCGAACGTCATCCGCGAATACGTGAAGCGCTCGAACATCGTCAGCGTTATGATGCAATACAGCTTGCTCGACCGCCGTCCGGAAGAGTGGTTTCCGCTCTTGCGCGAACATAACATCAGCGTTATCGCCCGCGGCCCGGTCGCTAAAGGCTTGCTCACCAACCGCCGGCTCGAGCAAGCGAGCCGCGCCGTGAAAGAACACGGCTACCTCGATTATTCATACGAAGACTTGCAGGCGCTCATCCCGAAGCTGAAAGAAAAAACGGCCGGCCGCCGTTCCTTGACCGTGACCGCGCTGCAATTTTGCCTGCATGACTCGGTCGTTGCCGCCGCCATTCCGGGGGCGAGCCGGCTCGAGCAGCTTGAGGAAAACATCGCCGCCGCTTCCGCCCCGCCGCTTGACGCTGACGAATACGAATGGTTAAAACAAGTAACGAAGCGCTCGATCTATGACATGCACCGATGAAAAAAGGAGCCCACAGCGCCAACATGGCCGCTTGCGGGCTCTTTTTTCATCCTGTTTCCCTGTTCATCAGGCCACCTCATCATCTACATACTTGTCCCTTGCCGCCCCCAAGCCAAACACGATCATGACCGCGCAAACGGCTAGCAATAAAACGAGGGGTGGGAGAAAATGACCGGCTGCATCATACAGCGCCCCAAACAGCAGCGGGCCGGCCGCCGACAGCAAGTAGCCGACCGATTGGGCCATAGCCGAGAGCTGGGCGGCTTCCAGCGGACGGCGCGTCCGCAACGTAAACAGCATCCATCGTGCCCTCCTTATTATTTAAACTTGCGCCAGTCAAGCTCGCTTTCTTCAAGCAGCTCAGCAAACGACTTTCGCTCGTCGCGCCGGCGCGCTTCCTCGCGGCGCCGCGCTTCTTCCGCCGCCCGCTGCCGCTGTTGTTCCTCAGCAAGCGCCCTCTTTTTCGCAAGCAGCTTCGCTTCGATGTCGGCGCCAAGCCGGTCAGCGAGCGTCATCGTCGACTGCTCTCGCTCTTTTCTCCGCCCCGCCTCTGTTTTCACGATGCTCACCCCCTTGCATAACAGCCGCTTGTTTGTCAAACAATACAACGAAACGACATGGAAAAGGAGAGATGACCAATGACGAAAAACCGCGCTCAAAAAGGAAAACCGTCCGCCGATACGGTCAAACCGGTCATCGGCAAAGAAGAGCTGGAAAAAGCGATCCACCCAACAAAGCGGCAAAACAGCCCGCAATAAGAAAGATCATAGAAAAACCGTAACCGGCCCGGTTACGGTTTTTACAACACCTCGGTAATGTGCGGCATATGCTCGCCGAGCCAAGCGATCGCGTCATCAAGCGTCGCAAACTCTCTCGTTTCAAACGTCATCTCATTTTGCAAAAGCCACACGTCCTTTTTGTCTTGGTACGGACCGGCGACCGACCAATGAAGCAGGCTGTACGGGTCGTTTTCATGGGTGAACGACACCCATGTTTTTTGCTTCGCCACCTTTGCGAGCTGCTCGAGCTTACCGTTCATGGCCGGCTGTCACCTCGACAAGCGGCATATGGCCGTTCAAGATTTGCCTTGGGCTTTTGAGCTGAAAAACGGTCGTCCCTGGCTTGATGTCAATCGTCATCTCCTCATCAAAAAAGATGAGGCGCGGCCGTTCCACGAGCACCGGCACGAAATTCGTCTCGACGACGACATCGTCTTCATCCGCCTTGTCAACGAGCCATAGCGCCGGCACGCCATCGACCAAACAGCCGCAGCCGTCGGTGTCATAGTTGAGCTTTAACTGCCGCCCCGATTTGGCTACAATAGGGGTAAGCGTTTGTTTTGCTGCATCAGTAAACGTGATGTTCACGCTCATCGTTGCTCCTTTTTCCGTTTGTTTCTTTACTATTCTACCCGTTGGCATGCAAGACTGTCAAAACGAAAAGGAGGAAAATCCAATGGCAAAAGGGCAAAGCAAAGTCACAGAAATGAAACGGCTGGCCCACACGAGGCCAGCCGTTTACTTTTGGAAAAACGCCCGCTTCGCTACCGTTTCGACAAGCCCCGGAGCGAGCCGGTACAACCGGCTGCCGAAGTCCATCCAACGCGGCATATTCACCTCGCGCGTCGGCGTCATCATCGCGGCAACGACGCGCTTCGCCACCGCCTCCGGCCGTAACATCCAACGCGAGACGTTGCGCACATACTCTCCCGATTCATCGGCCGCGGAAAAAAAGTTCGTCTCCACCGGCCCGGGGTTGACGGCGGTGACAAAAATGCCGAAGCGCGCCGCCTCGAGGCGGAGGCTGTCCGTAAAACCGAGAACCGCGTGTTTCGTCGCAGAGTAGACGCTTGATTTGGGCGTGGCGATTTTTCCCGCCTGCGAGGCGATGTTGATAATATGGCCGCTCTTGCGCTCTTTCATGTGCGGATACACCGCCTTCGTGCAGGCGATGAGGCCGAAGACGTTGACGGCAAACATTCGCTCCATTTCCGCCAAGTCGATGTCCTCGACATAGCGAAAGACGCCAAACCCCGCGTTATTGACCAACACATCAACCGTTTCCAACTCCGCCATCAACCGGGAAAAAACGGCCTCAACCATTTCCCGGTCGCCGACATCCAGCCGCGCATAGCGCGGACGAATGCCGGTCTGTGCCTCAATCCGCGCGCTGATTTCTTTCAGCTTTCCTTCACTGCGCGCCAACAGCACCGGAAGCGCCCCTTGGCGCGCCGCTTCATCAGCAATGTGCTCGCCGATTCCTCCCGACGCTCCAGTAATGACGACATGACGACCCTTCAACCGCATACCGACACCCCCGCCGCTTCATAGACGTAACGGCCGGCTTCCTGTTTTTTCGTCACGTATCCGTTCGCCTCGAGATAATCAAGCTGGCCGATCGTCTCCGACATCGTCAGCATCAACTGCCGTTCGTAAACCGATGGGAACAGCTTTTGGCACACGTCAAACACCGTTTGCGGGCGTTCCTTCACCATGTCGAGCACTCGCTCGGCGCGCTGGCGCTGCTTCGTCAACCGCTCGCGAACAAGGCTTCGGATGTCGGTCGCATCATCGCCATGGCCGTTTAACGAACGAACGATGTCGTAATTCAGCATTTTCTCAAGCGACTCGTTGTATTGCAGCAACGGCTTCGGCCGCTCCGTCTCCCCTTCCGCCGGCGGCTCCATCATCGGATTCGGGGAAATATGGACGAGCAAATGGTCGCCGCCGATCAACAAACCATCCTCCTCGCGATAGAGAACGATATGGCTTTGCGCATGGCCCGGCGTTTCGATCACGCGCCACCGCGGCAAACCGGGAACCGCATCCCCGTCGGTCACGGCGATATCAACAGCCCGCCGGCTCGCGTAGCGAAGCGATCCGCCTTCTTTGGACAGCCGGCTAAACAAGCGACGATCGACGCCGCATTCGGTGAAAAAGCCTTCAAAAAAGCGGACGTACCGCTCCATAAACGCCCGCTCCCGGCGCAAAAACGGGTCGGCTTTCGGATGGCCGATGATCGGGGCGTGCGGAAAGTAATCCAGCAGCCCGACATGGTCTGGATGGTGATGGGTGATCACGATTTGCTCGATCTCTTCCGGTCGGTAGCCGATCTCAGCGAGACGATGGACAAATCGCTGCCACGCTTCTTCCGTTTTCACTCCGGCATCCACTAACGTCAGCCGATCGCCAGCGATCACGTACATATGCACATCGCCGACCGGAAACGGCGTCGGCACCGTGATCCGATGCACTCGTTCCTCGTTCATCGCATTCCCTTCTTTCCCTTCAGTTCGGTAGCGATCCGTTCAGACATTGAACCAGACTGAATGATGATTCACAAATCTTGTTATTTTACAGTTTACAACGATTTCATACGTTTGTCATTCCTTTTTCTGCCGCGCATCGAAAATGGCCAAAAAATTCACGCTTCTCTCTTGACAACCAGCCTTGTCCCGCGGCATAATGACAAATAACATCACCGATACGGCCAAACTGGCGATGAACAGGGCCAGTAAACCGCAAACGGCACCAGAGAGCGAAGCCCGCGGCTGGAAGGCTTTGCTGCCCTCTTTGCGGTTGAACCTACCCTAGGAGCTGTTAGGCCAACCTAAACGCATTCCCAGCGTTATCGGGACAGAGTCGGGCCTGTTTGGCGTTTGGACCAAGCTAGGCCAAAAAAGGTGGTACCGCGGAAACGAAGGTTTTCCGTCCTTTTGCAAGGACGGAAAACCTTTTTCTTTTGCCCCGACACCCGCAAGCGAAGGAGGAGTGAAAAGATGAACAACGGACAGACGATTGCGCTGATCGGCGCCGGTTCGATGGCAGAAGCGCTCATCGCCGGCATGACGAAAGCTTTTTGCCGCCCAACTGACGTCATCGTTGCCAATCGGCAAAACCGCGCCCGTCTCGAGGAACTGGCGCGCCGCTACGGAGTGCGGGTGGCCCCAAACGCCCGTGAAGCTGCCGAACAGGCGGACATCATCGTTTTAGCAATGAAACCAAAAGACGTCGTCGAAGCGATGCACACCATCACCCCCGCCCTTGGCGCCACCCCGCTCATCCTTTCGCTGCTGGCCGGCGTCACGACCGAAACGATCGAACGGCTCGCCGGACGCGACATCCCTGTCGTGCGCGCGATGCCGAACACATCGGCCGCCGTCGGCTTATCGGCGACCGCGATCGCCGGCGGCCGCTTCGCCGCGAAAGAACATCTTGAGGTGGCCAAACAACTGTTTGAAACGGTCGGCATCGTCGCTGTAGTGCCGGAACGCGACTTGCACGCGGTCACCGGCCTGTCCGGAAGCGGTCCGGCGTATGTGTACTACTTGGTCGAAGCGATGGAAAGAGCGGCGGCCGACATCGGCCTTGAGCCTGAAGTGGCGAAACCGCTCATTTTGCAAACGATCATCGGCGCGGCTGAAATGCTCAAAGCGTCCGACAAACATCCGTCCGTCCTGCGCCGCGAAGTGACGAGCCCGGGCGGCACGACTGAAGCCGGCATTGGCGTGCTTGAGCAGTACCGATTTCAGGAGGCGGTCATCGCTTGCATCCGCCGGGCGACGGCCCGCTCCGAGGAGCTCGGCAGCGCTCTGCTCGCCGCCATCGCCGAAGCGTAAACACGATAGCCCCAGGGCACCGCTCTTTTCCACTTAATTCGAACAGGGCATCAATCCGTTTCATTTTGTTTTTGACAAGCGGCATGCTATCATCAGTCATGAACCATTCAGTGGCATAGAAAGGAGCTGCTTGTCATGAACACGATGCTGTTTTCGCCGTATACGATCGGCGGGCTGACACTGAAAAACCGAATCGTCATGTCGCCGATGTGCATGTATTCATGCGAGACAAAAGACGGCACGGTGCGCACATGGCATAAAATCCATTACCCGGCGCGCGCCGTCGGCCAAGTCGGCCTCATCATCGTCGAAGCGACCAGCGTGACGCCGCAAGGCCGCATTTCTGAACGCGACTTAGGCATTTGGAGCGATGACCATATCGCCGGACTTCGCGAACTCGTCGGGCTTGTGAAAGAGCAGGGAGCCGCCATCGGCATCCAGCTTGCCCACGCCGGCCGAAAAGCGGAAGTGCCGGGAGAGATCATCGCCCCGTCCGCCATTCCGTTCCAAGAATCGTCGCGCACACCGAAAGAAATGACCAAAACGGACATCGAAGAGACGGTGCAAGCGTTCCAAAACGGCGCGCGGCGGGCGAAGGAAGCTGGCTTTGACGTTATCGAAATCCATGCCGCTCATGGCTACTTGATCAACGAATTTTTATCGCCGCTCGCCAATCGCCGCCAAGACGAATACGGCGGTTCGCCGGAAAACCGCTACCGTTTCTTGGGCGAAGTGATCGAGGCGGTCCGCGAAGTGTGGGACGGCCCGCTGTTTGTGCGCATCTCAGCGTCCGACTACCATCCGGACGGGCTGACAGCCAGCGACTACGTTCCGTACGCCAAACGCATGAAAGAACAAGGCGTCGACCTCATCGATGTCAGCTCCGGCGCCGTCGTGCCGGCGCGCATCGACGTTTATCCCGGCTACCAAGTGCCGTTTGCCGAACTGATCCGCCGCGAAGCAAACATCCCGACCGGCGCCGTCGGCTTGATCACCTCCGGCTGGCAGGCGGAAGAAGTGCTGCGCAACGGCCGCGCCGATCTCGTCTTTTTAGGGCGCGAGCTGCTGCGCAACCCGTATTGGCCGTACGCCGCGGCGAGGGAGCTCGGAGTGAGCATCGAAGCGCCGGTGCAATACGAGCGCGGCTGGCGGTTTTAACCGCGCGGGATCGAAAACGAAGCGAAATCAGCCGCAAGCTCCGTGTTCGGAAATACGCGGCGCGCCTCGGCGACGAGCTGCTGCGCCGCCGCACCTTGGTAGCGGGAGCTGATATGGGTTAAAATGAGCCGTTTCGCCCGCGCCCGCCTCGCCACCTCGGCCGCATCGATGGTCGTAGAATGAAAATAGTCATGGGCTAGCTGCTGCTCCGCCGCGGCAAACGTCGCCTCATGGACGACGACATCGGCATCGCGGGCGAGCTCAATCGCCGCTTCGCAAAAGCGGGTGTCGCCTAGCACGGTGACGATTCGCCCTTTTTGCGGCGGGCCGACAAACTCGCGCCCGTCAAGCACGGTACCGTCCTCGAGCACGACCGTTTTTCCTTGCTTAATCTGTTGATAAATCGGGCCGGGGCGGACGCCGAGCGCTCGCAGCCGGTCAACCAAGAGCGGGCCGGGCAAGTCTTTTTCGACAACGCGGAAGCCATAAGACGGCATGCCGTGATCGAGCCGTTTGGCGATCACTTGAAACGTTTCATCATCAAAAATAACGCCTTCCTCGATCTCGGCAATGTTCAGTTCATAACGAAGCTTCGTTCCGCTGACAGCGAGCGCCGTTTCGACAAACGCGCGCAGACCGCGCGGACCAAACACAGTGAGCGGCGTCTCACCGCTTTGGAACGAACGGCTGCCAAGCAGCCCCGGCAAGCCGAATAGATGGTCGCCATGCAAGTGCGTAATCAAAATATGCTCGATGCGGCGCGGACGAATGGCGGTATGCAAAATTTGATGCTGCGTCGCCTCGCCACAATCAAACAGCCATGTCGCCCCCCGTTCGTCGAGCAGCTGCAAGGCGACGGATGAGACGTTGCGCTCTTTCGCCGGCACGCCGGCACCGGTGCCTAAAAACAACAGTTCCAACAGGCGTCCCTCCTTGTTCTCGCTCAACGTTGCCTGTTGTTAGCGTACCAATGTCGGAACGGCTTTTCAACTTCCTTTTGCGCTCTACCACCGCCGGCTCAGCACCGCCCGGCTTTATGAATGGGCGTGCCTAGCTCAAATTTTAGCGTTTCGTCCGGCCAACATCTCTGCCGTCGGAACGCAATCAAATCCTTGCGCCCTATCCGGCAAAAGTCTCTGTCGCCGGAACACAACCAAACCTTAGCGTTTCGTCCGGCCAACGTCTCCGCCCGCCGGAGCGCAATTAAATCCTTGCGCCCTATCCGGCAAAAGTCTCTGTCGCCGGAACACAACCAAACCTTAGCGTTTCGTCCGGCCAACGTCTCTGCCGTCGGAACGCAATCAAATCCTTGCGCCCTATCCGGCAAAGGTCTCTGCCCTCGGAACGCAACAAAGTATTTGCGTTCTGTCCGGCAAACCTCTACAATGGTTTCATTGAAGACGTCAATTTGGCAAAAGCGAGGTACATACGGTGGACAATATGAACCCGAAATCGATCATCGTCATTTTCGGAGCGACGGGAGATTTGGCGAAACGGAAGCTGTTTCCGTCTCTTTACCGCCTGTATGAAAAAGGGCATTTGAACGAGCGATTCGCTGTCGTTGGCGTCGCGCGCCGCCCGTTGTCGGTCGACGAGTTCCGAAACGATGTGCGCGACTCGGTTGAAACAGCGTTTCAGCAACCGCTCGCGGACGAGCGATTCATCTCCCATTTCTATTACCACCCGTTCGATGTGACGGAAGCCGAGTCGTACCAACGCTTAAAGTCGCTCCTCGAACAGCTCGATGACACATATGCGACCGAAGGCAACCGCATTTTTTACTTGGCGATGGCGCCGGAATTTTTCGGCACCGTCACTTCCCGCTTGCAGTCGGAAGGATTGACGGAAACGCGCGGCTTTAAACGGCTCGTCATCGAAAAACCGTTCGGGCATGACTTGGCGAGCGCCGAAAAGCTGAATGATGAGATTCGCCGCGTCTTTTCCGAACGGGAAATTTACCGGATCGACCATTACCTCGGCAAAGAAATGGTGCAAAACATCGAGGTCATCCGCTTCTCGAACGCCATTTTCGAGCCGCTCTGGAACAACCGGTTCATCGCCAACATTCAAATTACATCGAGCGAAACGCTCGGCGTGGAAGATCGCGGCCGCTACTACGACCATTCCGGGGCGCTGCGCGACATGGTGCAAAACCATATGCTGCAAATGGTCGCGCTTTTGGCGATGGAGCCGCCGATCAAATTAACGACCGATGACATCCGCCACGAAAAAGTGAAAGTGTTGCGCGCCTTGCGCCCGATTTCCCACGATGACGTCGACCGCTATTTCGTGCGCGGCCAATACGAGCGGGGGATGATCCACGGCAAGGCCGTGCCGGCGTACCGCGAAGAGCCGAACGTCGATCCGGACTCAAACACGGAAACGTTTGTCGCCGGGAAGCTCCTGATCGACAACTTCCGCTGGGCCGGGGTGCCGTTTTACATCCGCACCGGCAAGCGAATGGCGGAAAAGTCAACGAAAATCGTCGTCCAATTCAAAGATGTACCGATGAACTTATACTACCGGACAAACGAAACGATCGCCCCGAACTTGCTCGTTATTCACATCCAGCCGGATGAAGGAATCACCCTTCACTTAAACGGCAAAAAAACCGGGGAGTCAACGACGACGACCGCCCCGTTTCAACTCGATTACTGCAACAACTGCATCGACGGCATCAACACGCCGGAAGCGTACGAAAAGCTGCTGTACGACTGCATGCGCGGCGATGCGACGAACTTCACCCACTGGGATGAAGTGGCGGCGTCATGGCAATTTATCGACCCGATTTCTGACGTGTGGGCCAACACAAAAGCGGCCGATTTCCCGAACTATGAAGCCGGTTCGATGGGGCCGAAAGCGGCCGATGAACTACTGCAAAAAGACGGCTTCCATTGGTGGCCGATCAGCCACCCGCGTTCCGAAAAGGCGGGGGCAAACTAGCGCTCGCCCCTCCGCTCACACCTTCTGGCGCGCAAACCGAGCCGCAAAAATGGGAAACAACGAAATGAAGCGGCACGCACCGGTGACCGCCGGCTTTCTAGAAGGCCGGCGATCCACAGCCGTTTCCCTTCGGCGAGACGTTGTCAGGCGATCCGTTTTCATCACCGTTCGTCTGGACGATCACGGGCAAAACAAAGAGCGGGCTCAGCCGTCGCCCAACAACGCCAGTCCCTGACAGGCATGCTGGTTTTCGACCGCTGGCCCGCCGTCGTTGAAGCAAAGGAGTGAAGGAACGATGAAGATGTATGATGTCACCGCCCCGATTTACGAAGGCATGCCGGTTTACAAAAACAAACCGGAAAAACAGCCGAAGCGCACGACGGTGACGAACGGCTATGTGACTGAATCACGCATTGACATGGACGTGCACACCGGCACGCACATTGACGCACCCCTTCATATGGTCGAAGGCGGCGCGACATTTGAAACGATTCCGCTTGACCGCCTCGTCGGCCCGTGCAAACTGTTTGATTTGACGCATGTCAACGACCGGATTACGAAAGACGACATCGCTCATCTCGACATTCAGGAAGGCGACTTCGTTCTGTTTAAAACGAAAAATTCGTTTGAGGATGCGTTCAATTTCGAGTTTATTTTCGTCGCCGAAGACGCGGCCCGCTATTTGGCCGCCAAATCAATCCGCGGTGTCGGCATCGACGCGCTCGGCATCGAGCGGGCGCAAGAAGGCCATCCGACCCATAAAACATTGTTTTCGGCCGGCGTCATCGTCATCGAAGGGCTGCGGCTAAAAGAAGTCCCCGAAGGCCGCTATTTCATGGTCGCCGCCCCGCTCAAACTCGTCGGCACCGACGCCGCCCCGGCGCGCGTCTTGCTGTTTGACCGTGAGCTGTAAAAACAGCTGGTCCCTTGATGGGACCGGCTTTTTTATCATTCCAAACCGAGAAGCCCCCCTCTTCCACGCATGAACATACATTCTTATCATTGTTGTTGTCCCTCACACAACTTCTTACTACACCGAAAATAATATGATTTTCAATGATTGATCAAACATGCAAATAAGACATATAATAAAAGTAAGTATTGAAAAGAAGGAGCGAAACGCACCAATGGAGAAAATGAATGTTTCGGATCAACCATCGCCGGTCGTCATGAAAGCGACAAGCAAGCTGTCCAGCCGAGGGCAAGTGGTCATTCCTGCTGAAATCCGGAAAACATTAGGCCTCACCGAAGGCGATGATCTGACGTTTATCGTCAACCAAGATGGAGAAATAAAAGTGGAAGTCACGAAGAAATATCGCTTGTCACAATTAATCGGCATTCTCAAAACCAATCAGCCGTTCCGCCCCGTTGAGGAAATCCGAGATGAAGTATATCGTACGATAGGAGCAAAAGAATTGAAAGACGAGGAGGAAAACTAAGTGGCTCGCAAGCTGTGGATCGACACAAATGTCGTGATTCGAATCATGACCGGCCATCCCCAAGAGCTTGCGGAAGAAGTTGAGGACATGTTGCAGAAAGTAGAAGCAGGAGAATTGATTTTGCGCCTTAATCCGCTCGTCGTCGCAGAATGTTGCTGGGTGCTGGCCTCCGTCTATCAAGCATCGCCGTCCGACATTTCCGCCGCCTTATTAAAGTTTACCAACGGGATCGGGATCGAAACAGAGGAAAAAGATGTTGTGCAACAGGCGCTTCGAGATTACGGCGAGAAAAAGGTCGATTTCATTGACGCGTATATCGCCGCTCATGCAAAAGCGAATCCCCCAGAAGATGTCGTTACTTGGGACAAACATTTTAAACGATTGAACATTCGCCAGGGTCGCCCTAAGGACTGGTAAAAAGGCGGGGGCTTCCCCGCCCTTTTCCGAAACTCGTTCCTGTTTTACAGTTCCTCCCCATTCGTGCGAATGACGCGCTGGAACCAGTAGAAGCTTTTTTTCTTATAACGTTTCAAATCGCGCAAGTTTTGATCATCGCGGTTGACGAAAATGACGCCGTAGCGCTTGCGCATCTCGCCTTGCGAGCTTAACAAGTCGGTCGCTCCCCACATCAAATAGCCGATCACCTCGACCCCTTCTTCGATCGCCAGTTTCATTTGTTCAATATGGCGGCGCATATAGTCGATCCGCTCGTCATCGTCGACCGTGCCGTTTTCGTTCAGCTCCTCCTCAAGCCCGATGCCGTTTTCGGTGATGAAAATGGGCATCTGGTAGCGGGCGTACACGTCTTTTAACGCAAGGCGCAAGCCGATCGGATCGATCGCCCAGCCCCATTTCGTCTTCGGCAAGTGGGGATTCGGCGCAAGCCCTTTGATGATCCGCTCATCGTGTTCCTGATGGCGGACGATTTGGCTTTGATAGTAGCTAAATGACAAAAAATCGACCGTCTGCGTGCGCAGCAATTCCTCATCGCCTGCCTCAAGCGGCAAGCGGATCCCCTTTTTCTCCAGCCGATTCGTCACATAGCGCGGATAAACGCCGCGGGCGAACACGTCAAAGAAGAAATCAATGAACAGCTCTTTCGTCTGCACGTTCGCCAAAGCGTCTTCCGGCCGGCATGTCGCCGGATACGTTGTCAAATACGTCGCCATCCCGCCGATCTTCGCCTCCGGAGCGATCTCGCGCAGCGCCTTCACCGCCTTGGCGTGGGCGAGAAAGACGTGATGGCAGACGCGGTAGGCAAACGCTTCCGGGTCTTCATCATCCGGGCAGATCGCCCCCCATAAATGCGGTTGTTCGAGCACTAAGTTTTGTTCGTTGAACGTCAGCCAATAGTTCACTTTCCCACGGTAGCGCGCAAACACGGTGCGCGCGTACCGCTCAAACAAATCGACGACCTTCCGCGAGGCAAAGCCGTTGTATTTCTTCGCCAACGCCAGCGGCAAATCAAAATGGTACAGCGTAATGACCGGTTCGATGCCGTTCGCCCTCAATTCATCAAACACGGCATCATAAAACGCCAAGCCCGCTTCATTCGGCTCCCCTTCCCCATCCGGAAAAATGCGCGTCCAAGCGATGCTCGTCCGGTAGGCAGTAAAGCCGAGCTCCTTGAACAAAGCGATGTCTTCTTTGTAGCGATGGTAAAAGTCAACCGCCACTTTCCAATCGGAATGGCCTTCCGGAATCGGGCGCGCATCGACGATCGACAGCCCTTTGCCGCCTTCGTTCCACGCCCCTTCCGTCTGGAACGACGTCACCGCCCCGCCCCATAAAAAGCCGTCGGGGATGATCGATTTTCGTTGTGATGGCATGACAAATCCCTCCACGTGTAAACAAACAATAATCGTGCGCCTTATGCTCAGGCGCCATGATGACATAATGACCTTTTGTCAGAACAAGACAGGAAAAGGGGCAAGATCGGCCAAAACATGGCAGGTGATAAAATAGGGATGCTCCCCTTTAGGACATCCCCTTGCCTGCCCAGCAAAATAAGTAGTACTCCTATAACTATTTGAAATTGTGTTTTACACTTCTCAGTCGCATATTGTATATAATGGTTTTAAATACATAAAAAGGGGATTGGGAAGTAAATTGGCTCTTCACCAAAAGTTGTACTTGATTTTTTCATCACGTACCTTACTTATGCAACCAAGAAAGAACGGGAAACAAATTATTTTTGCAAACACTTGTTCAGAGAAGTGTACCGTCTGTCAAGTACATGTTGTGGTGATGAGCCAGTAAATTCTTTATTGCAACTTAGATTTAAAACCAAGAAAATGCCGTTCTTTTAAGAGAGGCTTGCGATGTTGACGTTTTTGGTGTATATAATCTCTAACTTCATCGGAAAGGGTAGCATTCATATAGAGTTCCCTTGCAATGACATTCAACATCTTAGCAATGTCTTCGATACGAAAAAGATCGAGGTCAGGAAGCAATTGAGAAACTGTCCGCTTGGCACTTTCTCTATTAAAAAACGGATCTATACATCCTGCTTTCTGGGCAACTTGTAATGATAATTGTGCCGTTTGTTTTCGATAACTAGTTCCCCCATTTTGCTGAAAACGTAACTCTCGACGTAGCTCTTCGAGAAATTCCGAAAAAGGCACTGTGGGTTCCTCTCCCGTCCTACTATTCATGGTAGTTGCCCCCTTTCCTTTGCAACTTATTTGTACCTAATATTTTATCACATTCTCTCTATAATATGCCTTTTTCCTACATCCTTTCAATTTTGATTCCCACCCATCTCTTCCATCTCATCGTCCCCCTTCTCCCTAAACAACCAAAAAACAGATATAATGGAAAACAGAACAACACGCCATATCGAGCGGAAAAGAGTAGGGGGACACGAGGTTGAACATTTTACTCATTGAAGACGACGCCACGTTGTTTCAAGAAATCAAACAACGTCTCGAACAATGGTCATACAACGTTTGCGGCATCCGTGATTTCAGCCGGGTGATGGAAGAATTTTCGCACTGCCAGCCACACCTTGTCATCATTGACATCCAGCTGCCGAAATTTGATGGATTTCACTGGTGCCGCCAAATCCGCGCGCATTCGAACGTCCCGATCTTGTTTTTATCGTCGCGCGACCATCCGACCGACATGGTCATGTCCATGCAGCTTGGGGCAGATGATTACATCCAAAAGCCGTTTCATTTTGACGTGCTGATCGCGAAAATCCAGGCGCTGCTCCGGCGCGTGTACGATTACAATACAGGCCCCATCCACCTGCAAACGTGGTGCGGCGCCACCATCGACTATGCCAAAAGCACGGTCACCAATGAACAAGGAACGGTGGAGCTGACGAAAAACGAACTGTTGATTTTAAAACATCTGTTGAACAAGAAAAACACGATTGTAACGCGGACAGAACTGATCGAACAGCTGTGGGAGGACGAACGGTTTATCAGCGACAACACGCTGACCGTCAATGTCAACCGGCTGCGGAAAAAGCTTGTCGAACTGGGCTTGGGCCGTTTCATCGAAACGAAAGTGGGACAAGGGTATATGGCAAAGGAAGAGGGGATCGGCTCATGATCAAAGACTACTTGATGGAACGAAAAAGCTGGCTTGCCTTCTTTTTGTTCCTCGAGCTGTTCATTCTGTTTGTCGCTTATCTTGATCCGACGATTCCCTTTTCCTCCGCTCTTTATATCGTCTTTTTAACATCCATCCTCTTTGCCGTCTTTGTCATCATCCGGTGGAAAAAGGAAACGGCATTTTATCAGCGGCTGCAAACGTGCCATCTTGCCTTAGACCCCGCTTCCAGCCTGCAGGCGGCCAGTCCGTTTGAACGCATCGTTGAGCGCGCCATGGCCAGCCAAATGGACGAATGGAAACAGAAACTGACCGTCTGCCGAACAGCGTTGGAACAAGAGAGAGATGAACTGCTGACATGGATTCACGAAATGAAAACGCCGCTGACGGCCATGCGGCTCATGATCGAACGAGTCGAGGAGGAAAACGCCAAATCATCGCTCCTATACGAATGGCTGCGCATTCATTTGCTGCTCGATCAGCAGCTCCATCAGCGGCGGCTCCCTCACATGGAAAACGATTTATACATCGAACACGTCGAACTCAAGCCGCTTCTCATCAATGAAATCAAACCGTTGCAGCCATGGTGCATGCAAAAAGGCATCGGCTTTGATCTGCAATTGAACGTCCGCTCGGTGCTCAGCGATGCCAAATGGCTTTCGTTTATCATCCGGCAAATCGTGACGAACGCGGTGAAATATAGCGAGTCTTGCGACATTATCGTGAAAAGTTTTCTAGAAAACGGCTATATCCACTTGCAGATTCAAGATTTCGGCCGCGGCATTGATCCGAAGGACTTGCCGCGCATTTTTGACAAGGGCTTCACCTCCACCGCTGAACACCAAAACGAAACGGCGACGGGGATGGGGCTGTATTTGGCGAAAAAAGCCGCCCAACCGCTTCAGCTTGACTTTCACGTCGAATCTTCACCGGGGCGCGGGACGGTCTTTACGATCGTATTTCCCCAAGAAAACGACCTGATCCGAATGCACGGCATGTGACAAAACTGTCACATGCTGTCTTGTTTTGTTCGAGCAAACAAAGGAGAAAAAGAACCGTTTTGTTTATGATAGAAACGAAGGAGGAAAACAGAAATGATGATACTCGAAGCAACCAACATCCGCAAAATTTACGGAACAAAGAAAAATCAACAAGAAGTGCTCAAAGGCATTGATTTGCGCGTGGAGAAAGGAGAGTTTCTCGCGATCATGGGCCCGTCGGGATCAGGGAAGACGACACTGCTCAACGTCCTTTCCTCCATCGATCGGGTGAGCGAGGGCGCGATTTTCATCGAAGGAAACAACATCGTCGCCATGAAAGACCGGGAGCTGGCGGAATTTCGCAAGCGCCATGTCGGATTCATTTTTCAAGAGTATCATTTGCTTGACACGCTGACGGTGAAGGAAAATGTCCTTTTGCCTTTATCGATTACGAAAACGCCCAAGCGAGAAGCGGAAAAGAAATTTGCCGAATTGGCGTCTGAACTTGGCATTATTGACATCCAAAACCACTATCCAAGCGAAATTTCTGGGGGGCAAAAACAGCGCGCGGCCGCGGCGCGGGCGTTCATTCATGAGCCGAGCATCATTTTTGCCGATGAGCCGACCGGCGCACTCGATTCGAAATCGGCTTCCGATTTATTGCACAAGCTGCGAAAACTGAATCAACAACGGAAGACGACGATCATCATGGTCACCCATGATCCGGTCGCGGCCAGTTTCTCAAGCCGTGTCATTTTTATCAAAGACGGACAATTGTATACGCAACTGTATAAAGGAACCGAAACGCAGCAGCAGTTTTTCCAAGCCATTATGCAAACACAAGGCGTGCTAGGTGGTGTTCGGTCATGAGCATGAAGCAACTCGTTTTCCGCAATTTGAAACAAAACATTCAACATTATTATTTGTACGTATTTGCTTTGATGTTTGCTTCCGCCTTGTATTTCGCGTTCGTGACATTGCAGTACGACCCATCCCTTGATGCCATCAAAGGGGGAGTGAAAGGGGCGGCGGCCGTCCGCACGGGCGCGGTGCTTCTTATTGTGATTGTCGCCATCTTTCTTTTGTACGCCAATACCTTGTTTATCCAACGGCGCGGCCATGAGATCGCTCTTTTGCAGTTGATCGGCATGACGAAACGAAACATCTTTTTGATGCTGGCAGCCGAAAACGCCATCCTTTATTACGGCACGCTAATCATCGGCATATCGATGGGATTTGCCGCTTCCAAGCTGTTGATGATGATTTTGTTTAAAATCATCGATATTCCAGTCAAGGCGTCTCTTTCTTTTTCGGGCCGAGCATTGGTGCAAACGTTGATTGTGTTTAGTGTGATCAATGTGTTCATGATGGGGATGAACCGCTTGTTTCTCAAAAAACAGACGATTGTCTCCTTGTTCCGAACGACATCGACAACCGAAGCAAAACATGTATCCGTATGGAACATGGTCGTGGGAATGGCGGGGATCGTCCTCATCGGCAGCGGCTATGGGGTATCGATGAAATTGTTTAGCAGCGACTGGAAAAGCGTTCAAGGCTTATTCATGGCCATGGCGTTCATTTTAGGCGCGGTCATCATCGGCACCTACTTGTTTTTTAAAGGAACGATCAGCTTTCTCTTCCACCTATGGCGGAAGCGGAAAGGCGGTTATTTGTCGATCGACGACGTGCTTTCCATGTCATCGCTTATGTTTCGCATCAAATCGAATGCCTTGCTGCTCACCATCATCACGACCGTGTCGGCCATCGCGATCGGGTTGATTTCGTTAAGCTATATTTCCTACTATTCCGCCGAACAGGCCGCGCAAAACTACGTTGCCGCCGACTTTGCGTTCACAGACAAAAAAGATGCCGCCCGTTTTACGGCGGCGCTGCGATCTCATGATATTCGCTATCGAGAAACGATGATCGATGTCATTGAAGCACCGACTGATATTTCAATGATTTTAGACATCGCTGATCAAAGCCGGCTCCAGTTTCAGCCGTCCGCCGCAGCGCTATCGGTGATCAGCGACACAAGTACAGGCCGCATCGATGTCAAGCCCGGGGAAGCAGTGCTGACGGGATATCAGGACATCCTCCGTCAATTCTTGCCGTTTAAAGAAACGGGAACGATTCGCTTAAAAGCAAACGGCCGCATGGTCCCGCTTCATTACCTTGGGATGAAAAAAGACTATTACGTCAACTACCATTTTACGCACGGCATGCCCACCGTCGTTGTCGATCAAACAATGTTTGCTCGTTTGCAAAAAGAAACCGATCCACAAATGAAAAAGGTGCATATCGGAATTCACCTGACTGACGAAACAAATATCGAGCGGGCTGATCAGCTGTTTCAACGCATGAAGTTTTCCTCCATCGCCGATTCGCGCCTGATCATGAGCCGCTATCAAAAACAGACATTCGGATTGATCATGTTTGTTGTCACCTTTTTAGGGCTCGCCTTTTTGGTCACCTCCGGCTGTATTCTTTACTTTAAGCAAATGGGCGCCGGCGAAGAAGAGCGGCCGAATTACACCATTTTGCGCAAACTCGGATTCACCGAAAACGACTTTTTCACGGGCATCCGACAGAAACAGCTGTTCTACTTTGGGGTTCCGTTGCTTCTTGGATTGTCTCACAGCTACTTTGCCGTCCGTTCCGGCTGGTTCTTTTTCGGCACCGAACTGTGGACACCGATGTTGACGGTGATGGCGATTTACACAGTCTGCTATTCGCTGTTTGGCATGTTGGCTGTACGTTATGACAAACAGCTGCTTCGTGAGGCGCTATGAGCTTAGAACGGGTCTCGGGCAGAATGTAGCACCTAGAATGCTGGGAAAAACAGCGGTTTCCGTTGATCGATGAATCAATGTGTGCAGTGTTGCAAGGTTTTTCTATTTGAGAAATAATGCTAGGAAGCGGTATGCACGGTTTCATCCCCAGCCTCCTCGAAGGCTGGGGAAAATCGATGTTTGCCTTGATCGATAACATAGAAGCTGATACAAGCAGTTTTTCTACTTCAGAAACGATTCTGGGAAGCGGTTGCGCTAGTAAATCCCCGGTCTCCTAGAGGGCCGGTGAAAAAGTACACGCCAAGGCAGGGATGTAGGGGGCTTATGTCGAAAAAAGGAAGAAGAAGCTTTGAATGGAGCGTGAGCAGATCATGAAAGCCCCCAAACATCCTTCGACTCAGCCTCGTCTGTTTCAAGTCATCGACATGGAGGAACGGGTTCCCCCTCATCATATCCTGCGCCAAATCAACGAAGCAGTTGACGTTTCCGTCATTCACGATTGGGTGGCTCCCCTGTATACGGAAAAAACGGGTCGCCCGGCGGCGGATCCGGAACGGCTGCTTCGCCTGATGCTGCTATCGTATTTGTTCGACCACTCCGAGCGGGAGTTGTATGAGATCCTCCCCGTGCATGCCGGATACTTGTGGTTTTGCGGTCTCGACGTTGAATCCGTACTCCATCCAGATCCTCATCACCCCACACTGCCGGATCGAACGACGCTCGTCAAAACACGGAAGCGCTGGCGCCAACACGGAATCTTTGATCGGCTGATGACCTACGTGGTGGATCCGTGCATCGCAGCGGGACTGGTCTCGCCGGATGTACATGCGGCGGCCGATGGCACTCAAGTGCGGGCGAATGCTTCGATCCACCGCTTGCGGGAAGTCAAGCTCGCTCCGGTGGAACCGTTGGAGGACTACCTCGCCCGCACCGCCCGGGAAGATGAATAGGCCGAGTCCCCAGAGGCGGATCGGGATCCCGATGACGATCCGCCCTCTCCGTCTCCCCCATCAGGGGAACGCGTCCATGCCGAAGAACGAGGAAACTTCCGTGGAACTACGTTTTCCAACCAAACCCATCGAAGCGTGACGGATCCGGATGCCCGGTTGTACAAGAAAGGCAAAGGACAGGAAGCGTATCCTCGGTATCTGGTGCACGACGTCATCGACGTCCAGTCGCGCGTGATTTTGTCCCGACGGGCCAGCCTCGCCACCGGAACGGCGGAACGAGAGACGAGTTTGGAGCAGCTGGCTTCCATTCGGTTTCGCCACCCGTCGATCACGATTCGAACCTTGTCCGCAGACAAAGCGTATGGCACCACGGAGGATTTGAAAGAGCTCTTCGTCCAAGGCATCACGCCGCTCGTATCGCTGCGCCGCAAGGAGATGGAAGAAATTCCAACCTGGAAGCGCCGGGCGAAGGATCCCGCTCAGGAAGCACAACGCCAGGCGAACGTCCGGGAAGTTCAGATTCGCAATCAAGCGAGGCTCATTCAGCAACAGGGCGGTGATCGATCCATTCAAGCCCTTCGCACGCGTTGTGAGCATGTGTTTGCCGAAGGGAAGGAATGTCATGGGCTGGACCGGGCCCGAAGCCGAGGCCTTTACGCCATGGAAGAACAGGCGCTGTTGACCGCCGTCGTGCAAAATCTGAAGCGATTGTGCCGGTTTCGAAAAAACCGAGGGGAGACCGGCTCTTTGGCGTGCGCAAAAATGGAATTTGGAGCAGGAAGTCCTGCTCGTCCTCCCGTCCTTTGGCGCCAAATGGCGGGGAGAATGGTCTCCAAAATTCGACATGAGGGGAGTCTATGCCCCATTCATTCCCCGGCCTTCTAGAAGGCCGGGGAGGAAAGGATCACGCTGTCCTTTTCCTTGATCATCGGCTCATCGATCCATGAGTCATGGACCTTGTCGACAGGCGGTGGACATCAATTCCACCCGTGAAGTCCGGTTCATGTCTCTTTTTTTGGTTGCCAATGTATCGAATTTGCCTATCTACAGGTTGAAAAATGGGAATAAAGGCTCTTGTTCTTTTGAAAAATTTTCGGTAAAATTAGTTATAAATGGTTCTTCACCACAACGTGTACTTGACAGACGGTGCACTTCTCTGAATAGGTGTATGCAAAAAAAAATAATTTGTTTTCTGTTCTTTCGTGAATGCATAAGTAAGATGTGTGATGGAAAAATCAAGTATAACTTTTGGTGAAGAGCCTATAAATATATTCATTAGGATAAGGAGGTATTTGTTTGATGATATTAGTTCATCACCATAACCTGTAATTGACATGTAATATCGTTAAACTATATACATGCAACATGAAGAGTTCACCTCTCTGTTATCCTGCACACCCTAAGCGCTGCACATTTCCTCCAAAGATCCTGTGGCTCAACCTGCAAGCTGAGCCATGGGAGAGGAAGCTTGTTGCAGGAGAAGCCAAATGTTCATTTTTCAATGAGCATGTATATAATTGGGAATTTGTCCAACAACCTTTTTTGTAAGAAGAATCTTCTTTTGTTGACTGAAAGGAATAAGAAGGTCAATTGATAGATCATTCGTGAAGGAGGTTTTTATTATGAAGAAACTATTATCTTCTGTTCTTGTTATCAGTTTCCTCATTATGTCATTTGGTTTTTCGATAGCAGAGGCAGAAACACGAGAGAATAGGGATAGCTTGACCAGAAAAAGCAATGCATATCAAATTACATATAATGGAGTTGAAATAATTATTGATTCCGTAAACAACATGGGTACATCAGAGAAAATAAGGATCGCAGAGCAAATGATTGATTCAGAGTTACTACATTCTTCACCATTTTTCGCCTCAAATAACAACCAAGTGATACCCCAAGTGATCCCTAATCCAGGCGATGGAACTGTGATTGGAACTAGATATTATGCTTTTGACAACGATACAGCTAAATTTGTAAGCAGTGTATTAAAGACAGGATTAACTGCTATCGCTACAGCAGCTGGGTATACCTTTGGCCCTGGAGCAGCAACAACTATTGCTTCGATTTGTACATTAGCAGGGGAATATATTAATCTAAAACCATACTGGACAACAGTGAAAATCATACGCTATTACAGTGAATATTATGATCAGTATATATACGATGCGTATCATTTTGTTTATAGCGACAGTAAGCGAACAAATCTGAAGCGAGTATACATTTCTGATGATATGATCAAAACGACAGGCAATGTATTGGATACATTCTGATAGAAGGAGAATCTATGTTCATGAATCGAAAAAAACGATTTATCTTATTTCTCGCCGTGCTGATGGTCATATTCTTTTTCATCTACATGTTTGAAGAACAAGTGCTGCGCTTTTTAGACTACAAAGCGGTCAAATTGACGATGCTGATCTCTTTAATCACGATTATTGTCGGCGATGCCATTTATCGCCGCGCGTAATCAGATGCCCAGCGTGAACAGAAAGGTCCGTCGGGCGATCATGTCGGGCGACTTCCATGCGATGGCAACGGTTGACGAAGTTTCACCAAGCGCAAAAAACCCTTAGAACCTCATGCGGCTCTAAGGGTTTTTTGCTTACTTCAGCCATTCTGTATGGAAAACGCCTTCCTTATCAACGCGTTCGTACGTGTGGGCGCCGAAGTAGTCGCGCTGCGCTTGAATTAAATTGGCCGGGAGCACCGCCGTGCGGTAGCTGTCATAGTAGGCGAGGGCGCTGGCGAATCCTGGCGCCGGAATGCCGCGCATCGCCGCGGTGGCGACGATTTCGCGGAGCGCGTCTTGATAGCTTTCGACGATATTTTTGAAGTACGGATCCAAGAGCAAGTTCGGCAGCGCCGGATCGCGGTCGTACGCCTCTTTAATTTTTTGCAAAAATTGCGCGCGGATGATGCAGCCGCCGCGGAAAATCATGGCGATGTCGCCGTAGCGCAAGTTCCAGTTGTATTCCTCAGACGCCGCCTTCATTTGCGCAAACCCTTGGGCGTACGAGCAAATTTTGCTCATATAAAGCGCGCGGCGCACCGCTTCGATGAAGTGGGCGCGGTCGCCTTCAAACGGCTTCACCGCCGGGCCTGCCAGCACTTTGCTTGCTTTGACGCGCTCGTCTTTCATCGCCGAGATGAAGCGGGAAAATACCGACTCGGTGATGATCGGCAGCGGCACGCCTAAATCGAGCGCGTTTTGGCTCGTCCATTTGCCCGTTCCTTTTTGCCCGGCTTTGTCCAAAATGACATCAACCAACGGCTTGCCCGTCTCCTCATCGATTTTTGTGAAAATGTCAGCGGTGATTTCGATTAAGTAGCTGTTCAATTCGCCTTTGTTCCAGTCAGCGAACACTTCGTGCAGCTCAGCGGCGTCCATGCCGAGCACATGTTTGAGCAGGAAGTACGCTTCGGCGATCAGCTGCATGTCGCCGTATTCGATGCCGTTATGCACCATTTTCACGTAATGGCCGGCGCCGTCCGGGCCGATGTACGTCGTGCACGGCTCGCCGTCAACTTTGGCGGCGATGGCTTCAAAAATCGGGCGCACGAGCTCATGCGCTTCTTTTTGTCCCCCTGGCATGATCGACGGGCCTTTCAGCGCCCCTTCCTCACCGCCGGACACACCCGTGCCGATAAAGTGAATGCCGAGTTCAGCGAGCTCTTTGTTGCGGCGCTGCGTATCCTTAAAATACGTGTTGCCGCCGTCGATTAAAATATCGCCTTTTTCCAGATGCGGCTTCAGCTGTTCGATCGTCGTGTCCGTCGGCGCTCCCGCTTTCACCATCAGCAAAATTTTCCGCGGTTTTTCCAAGGCATTGACGAATTCTTCGATGCTGTATGTACCGACAATGTTTGTTCCTTTCGCTTCTTGCAAAAACTCATCCGTTTTTTCGCGCGAACGGTTGTAGACCGCCACCGAATAGCCTTTGCTTTCGATGTTGAGCGCCAAGTTTTTCCCCATGACCGCCAGTCCGATGACGCCGATTTGCTGTTTTGCCATCTTTCAACGTCCCTTTCTGTTTTGATTGTTCATCAAAGAACATATCATAGTTTACGGATCGGCTGCAAGTTTTCTAAATCGATTTATGGATGCGCGCGCAAAAAGGCTGATCAGCCGTGAGAATGGGGGCGAAAGCGCGGAAGTTGCTAAAAATCCAATCGCATTGCACCCAGCCAATCAGAAAGAGCAGCCTTGCCCCGCATGCAATCGGGGCTGTTTGGGAAACGCCGCCCGCGGACATTGGCAGAACGGCTCTACACCGTCCTATGGAATCTCAAAAAGACCGCCCAACATCAACGGATGAACTGGCCGGCCATGGACGTTTGTTTGCTCGCTAATCCGGGCTACCCCCTTCCCTCTCATCGAGGGAGGGGCTGAATGCCCCTCGTGCTCAATACCCCCCGTAATGCGGGAACCCATACGGCGAAAACGGGTAATGGCCATAAGGCATCCCGTATGGGAAATGGGGGTAGCCGTCATATCCCCCGTGCCAATGATGATGGTGGTAGCCATACGGATAGTGGCCGTAGCCGCCATAGTACGGCGGATAAAAGCCGTCCATATACGGGCCGAACGGTCGAACCATGGAATGCGCCTCCTCTTCATCGGGTGAAGTTCGTTTCCATGGTTAGGATATGCGCGGAAAACAAAACGGTATAGGCAAACACCTATGAGACCGGTGATTGACTCGTAGATGCGGCGTTGCCATCTCATTTTTCAACGAGAAAAACTTTGTTGCAGCGGTCCTGCCCTCATTGGTGAAGGAAATTAGCGGTTTTTCACCAACCTTCTATACCACTTCATCCGATTGAACAGCAGCGATTTGTTCTCGGATCTCTTCCGCTTCTTCCAAATGGTTGAACAACACGCGCGGATCGAGCACCGTCAACAATCGATCCGGAAGCGTTGCCATCCCGACAAGATACGGCGTCCGTTCCGCGGACATCAGTTGAAGCGGCTGAATCGCCTCAGGCTCAATATCAGCGATTTCCTTCGCCTCATCGACGATCAGCGCCACTGACAAACCATCAACCGCCGCGACGACAAGGCGCGTCTGGTCCGTTTCTTCGATGGCCCGGCCGTACAGGAGCTTGCGCATATCAAGCACCGGCACGAGCTCGCCGCGGATGCGCACGACACCCGCCATATAGTCCGGCATATGCGGCACCGCGGTCGGCGCCGTCATTTTTTCAATGGAGACGACATACGCGATCGAAACGGCGTACTGTTCCCGCTCGACGCGAAAGACCACATATTTGTCCATTCCCCCGCCACCTCTCTCAATGATTGACATCGTGTCTGCTTTTTTTATCGGCCGATTCCAGCTGAATGTTCAGCGGATTTCGGCACCCAAAGAAAAAAAGGGCATCCGTCTTCGGGATGCTCACTCGGCATTGGCGACTTCTTTGATGATGGCGACGACCATTTCCGTCAGTTTGACCAACTCCTCAATCGGCATCCGCTCGTTCGTCGTATGGATTTCTTCATAGCCGACAGCAAGGTTGACGGTCGGAATGCCGAAGCCGGCAATGACGTTGGCGTCGCTGCCGCCGCCGCTTCGCTGCAGCTCGCACGGCCGGCCGATGTTCGCCGCCGCCCGTTTGGCGACCTCGACGACATGATCGCCGTCGCTGAATTTGAAGCCCGGGTACATCACGTCGACCTCGACCTCGGCGCGGCCGCCCATTTCCGCAGCAACCGTTTCAAACGCCTCTTTCATCTTTGCCACTTGGGCTTCCATTTTTTCTGGGACGAGCGAGCGGGCTTCCGCTAAAATATCGACGCGATCGCAGACGATGTTCGTTTGCGTGCCGCCCTCAAAGCGGCCGATGTTCGCCGTCGTCTCCTCATCGATGCGGCCGAGCGGCATTTTCGCGATCGCTTTGGCTGCGATCGTAATGGCGGACACCCCGCGCTCGGGAGCCACACCGGCATGGGCGGTTTTGCCGTGCACGACGACTTTCAGCTTCGCCTGCGTCGGCGCGGCGACGACGATGTTGCCGACTTTGCCGTCGCTGTCCAACGCATAGCCGTATTTCGCTTTGAGCAGCGATGGATTGAGCGCCTTCGCCCCGACGAGCCCCGACTCTTCCCCGACCGTGATGACGAATTGAATCAAGCCGTGGGGGATGTGCTGCTCTTTCAACACCCGAATCGCCTCCAACATCGCCGCCAAGCCGGCTTTGTCATCGGCGCCTAAAATCGTCGTTCCGTCGGTGACGACATAGCCATCGCGAATCGACGGTTTTACCCCTTTGCCGGGCACGACCGTATCCATATGGGAGGTGAAGTAAATCGGGTCGACCCCGTCTTTCGTGGCCGCCAGCGTGCAAATCAAGTTGCCGGCGCCATGCCCTGTTTTCGCGGCGGCATCGTCTTCGATCACCTCAAGGCCAAGCGCTGCAAACTTTTGTTTCAGCACCTGGGCGATCTCACCTTCATGCTTCGTTTCTGAATCGATTTGCACGAGCTCCAAAAACTCGTCGACAAGACGCTGTTCATTGACCATAAACTTTCTTCCTCCTGTTTATGTATTCCACCTCAAGTATACCGAAAGTTTCCACTCAACGCCAACCGGACAGCGGAACGATCGGCAGGCAAGGCGCTGACAGACGCGTTGGAAAAGTTCTAGCGCAAGTTTCAACGCTGACAGACAGGCAGCGGAAAAAGCTTGATGAACGCGAATCGGTTTGCCAAAATAGAGGCCAACCGACAAAACGGGGCCGTTTGACCCCGTTTTTACAGCGGAATGTTGCCATGCTTTTTCTTCGGCCGCTCTTCATGCTTATGGCGAAGCATCTCGAGCGCTTGGATGAGCTTGATTCTCGTGTCGCGCGGGTCGATGACGTCATCGATCATCCCGTATTTGGCGGCGACGTACGGGTTGGCGAATTTCTCGCGGTATTCGGCAATTTTTTGCGCCCGCGTTTCTTCCGGATTCGGGCTGTTTTCAATTTCGCTCGCGAAAATGATGTTCGCCGCCCCTTGCGGCCCCATGACGGCCACTTCGGCGTTCGGCCACGCATAGACGACATCGGCGCCGATCGATTTGCTGTTTAAAGCGACGTAGGCACCGCCGTACGCTTTCCGCAAAATGACGGTGATTTTCGGCACCGTCGCTTCCGAGTAGGCGTACAAAATTTTCGCCCCATGGCGGATGATGCCGCCGTGCTCCTGCTTGACGCCCGGGAAAAAGCCGGTGACGTCCTCAAACGTAATGATCGGGATGTTGAACGAATCGCAAAAACGGATGAAGCGCGCCGCCTTGTCGGACGAATCGATGTCAAGGCCGCCAGCCATAAATTTCGGCTGGTTGCACACAAGCCCCACCACTTCGCCTTTAATGCGGGCAAAGCCGATCACGATGTTTTTCGCAAAATCTTTTTGCACTTCCATAAACGATCCGTCATCAACGACATGGGCGATCACGTGGCGCACATCGTACGGGCGGACGGCGTCAATCGGCACGACGTCGGCCAAGTCGGGCCGGTAGTCGTCTCCGTCCGGAATCGGGCCAAACGGCGGCTTTTCGTGATTGTTTGACGGCAAATAGCCAAGCAGCCGCCGCACTTCGGCGAGCGCCTCCTCTTCATTCGCCGCCGCAAAGTGGGCGTTGCCGCTGATCGTGTTGTGCACGCGGGCGCCGCCTAAATCTTCGGCGCTGATTTTCTCCCCGGTCACCGCTTCAATCACTTTCGGGCCAGTGATGAACATTTGGCTCGTTTTTTCCACCATGAACACAAAATCGGTGATGGCCGGCGAATAGACGGCCCCGCCGGCGCACGGCCCCATGATGACGGAAATTTGCGGGATGACCCCGGAGTAAATGGCGTTGCGGTAAAAAATGTGCCCGTACCCGTCCAGCGACAAGACCCCTTCTTGAATGCGGGCGCCGCCCGAATCGTTCAAGCCGATGACCGGCGCCCCTGTTTTTGCCGCCAAATCCATGATGTTGGCAATTTTTTTCGCGTGCATTTCCCCAAGCGCCCCGCCGAAGACGGTGAAATCTTGCGAAAAGACAAACACCATGCGGCCGTTGATTTTCCCGTAGCCGGTGACGACCCCATCGCCCAGCCCCTTTTTTTCTCCGAGGCCAAAATCGGTGCAACGGTGCTCGATGAACGGATTGAGTTCGACAAACGTTCCTTCGTCCAAAAGCAAGTCAATCCGCTCGCGCGCGGTCAGCTTCCCTTTCGCGTGCTGCTGTTCGATTTTCGCGTCGCCGCCGCCCAGTTCAATCTCGCGGCGGCGGTCATACAGTTCGTTGATTTTGTCATACATGTCGCTCATTGGTGTCCCTCCGTTTGGTTCGTTCGCTCGCAAAGTTCATACAACACACCGCCGGTCGATTTTGGATGCATGAAGGCGACGAGCGCCCCGCCGGCGCCGCGTTTCGGCGTTTCTTGAATCATGCGGATGCCGTGCTCCTTCAGCTCGCGGATGCGCTCGGTGATGTCCTCGACGCCAAGCGCCACGTGATGGATCCCTTCACCGCGCTTTTCGATAAATGTCGCCACCGCGCTCTCTGGCGACAGCGGCTCGAGCAACTCCAGTTTCGCCTCTCCGGCCTGCAAAAACGCCACTTTCACCTGCTCCGACTCGACTTCCTCGATGCCGAGAAACGGCAGGCCGAGCACCTCCGTATAAAACGGAAGCGCTTTCTCAATCGAACGGACAGCGATGCCGATATGATCGACTTTTTTCACACGCATGGTCGTCATCCCCTTTGCGGCAAAATGATCAGGCCAACGTCTTACTATTCGCCGTTTCGGCGAAAAATCCTGCTTTTTGTTTTTTCTTGTCCGCCCTGCCGTTTGCCGTTACAATAAACGTAGAACAGCGGACGGAAGGAGGACGGACCGTTGTCGCGCAAAACGCAAAAATTTATTGTCTATTTGATGCTCGCTTGCATGCTGCTGACGACGCTCCTTGCCGGCATCAGCATGTGGTTTTAGCTTCATCACTACCTGTTGAAACAGCTAGGGCGCAGGTGTTTCGTGGCGCCGATGAAAGCCGCCTTCGGAACGAAAAGAAACGGAAACGCCCCAGCCTTTTCCGGCGGGAGCACTCTTTGCGCCTAGACGTCAAACACCGCAAGCTCCAAAGCAAGGGAGCTTGCGGTGTTCATCGAACCGCTCCGTATCGTTTTGCAATGGCAAAAAACGGCTCATGGCTGCGGAGAATGAGCACGCGGGCGCCGATCGGCACTCGTTCGTACAAATGCTCGACATCGCGGTTGTGCATGCGCACGCACCCTTGCGAAACGTAGCTGCCAATCGAGGCCGGGTTGTTTGTTCCATGAACGCCGTAAATGCGCCCGTCCGTCCCGCGCGCGTTAAAGCCGATCCATCTCGTGCCAAGCGGATTGTTCGGCGCTCCGCCCGGGATGCCTTTTTTCCGATAATACGGGTTTTCCGCCTTCACCGTGACGGTAAACAGCCCTTCCGGCGTCAGTTCAGCATTCACCCCCGTCGCCACCGGATAAACGGCCTCAATCCGGCCGTCGCGGACGAGCGCAAGTTTGTTGATCGCTTTGTTCACGATCACAAGCGGCTTCGTCTCCGCCCCCGTCCGAAACGGCGTCCCCACCAGCACAGCAAGCAACAAACCTACCAGCAACGATCTACGCATATCAGTCACCCTTTGCGGCGTTTGGCTTTAGTGTGTGCCAACAAAAGCGGGCGTATGCGCCGCCTTTCGGTCAACCAAGCGACGGCCACCGCCGTTTTTCCGGTTCATTTTTCGGACGGAACTCGCTTTTAATCAGCAAATATCGCTCCAATTCGCGCACCAAATGAAACAGCGCCGCCCGCTCCTCAAACTGTTCGCGGGTCGTTGGCAGCGGCATTTCCTTAAATTCCTCGCGCATCGCCGAAAGACGCCGCAAAAACCGAGCAGCTGTATTTCCCGGGTGAATGGCATCGCTTAGTTCGTCGATAAAATCAGCGATCATCATCCGCTGCTCAACCGTGTACGTCAGCGACGTCACCAGCGGAAGCATATGCTCGATGATTTCCAGCTGCCGCTCGCGCATCCGGAAGTAGCGGACGTACTCGTCTTCGTTCCGCCATAGCTGGTTGTCGGCGTGGCGCATCGCGAGCGTTTTCGCCCGCTCAAGCATCTCCGCGGCAAGCGGCAGCTCCTTCCCGTCCCAATCGAGCTCATTCGTGCGCAAATAGCGCACGATTTCTTTTAAAATGATGCGAAACAAATCCTCGACAATGTGCTGGTACTCTTTGAGCTGCTTCTCGGCGCTCGGCATGTACATGTTGACGATGAGCGCCACCCCGATGCCGACAGCGACCAGCAGCAGCTCATTGACGACCCATTCCCATGTGATCTCCTTGGCCGCATACAAATGCAAAATGATCACCGAACTGGTCGCAATGCCTTCGTTGACTTTCAGCCGAACCGTCACCGGAATAAACACTAACAGCAGCAGCCCGATCGTCCACGGATGGTAGCCGAAGACGGCAAAAAACAACGCCGCAAACCCGATCGCGACAACACACGCCGCCAAACGGGCCCGCGCGGTCTCCAGCGACCGCTTTTTCGTCACTTGAACGCACAAAATGACGATAATGCCGGCAGAAGCGAAGTTGTGAAGGCCGACCAACTGAGCGATGGCGATCGCCAGCGCCGTACCGACCGCCGTTTTCAACGTCCGATAGCCGATTTTCATCGCGCGTCTCCTTTGCCAATGGTTGCCGACTTCATTGTACCGATGACGGCGCTTTCGATGCAAGATGACATTGCGTGAGTTGAGTATATCCTAAATAAATCCATTCCTCTTTTTGAGCGGCTAGCATTGATTCTAACCATCCTCAAACGAGCAACTGTTGTTTGCGTTCTACAACATTTAAATATACATTGGGCAAATCATGCAAAACTTCATAAGCCGAAACATACGCAATAGCAGGATGGCTGTATGCGCATACCAACATCCTTTCTATATTATTTTTTGCGCCAATTAAGCGATTCCCTTTCGATTTGACTTTAATGAGATATTGTCCTCCTTCTTCGAATTCCTCGAATTTTTCATTGTGTATTTCTAACATGCGCTTAATAGGGGCTAACACTTTTTGTTGTTCCGTTAATGTTAATGCCTTCAATTCACCTTTAACGATATAATCAAGCAACTCTAAGGCGACAAAACGATTTAACTGATGATGATAAAATTGATTGGAGTAATGTCTTAAGCATTTATAGCAAGATGTCTCGCAATGGTTTTCGCATTCATGCAAAATTTCCCTTGCCATTTTAATAATATCAGGGAGCATTTCCCCTGCAATGTGTGAATACCCAGCTCCCCCGGATAAAGTATCAAACAGATAAACATCGGCTTGATACAGATGTTGTGGACTTTTTGTTTCTAATGGAAGAATGCGATATCCTGACAGCAATTCATTATAATCGATGTCCAATACCCGGCTTGCAGCCAATACGAGCGCCTCGCCAATCGTCTTCAAACCGTCATGAACCCATTGATGATTCGGGTGAAAATCGACTTTTTCATCAAAACTCATCCGCAATAGTAATAAATCAGAGTTAAATATATTTCCAAGAAACACTTTCATAATACTTCCTCTACAGCGGCTATCCCTTTGACCAAGATGTGTTTTCAACCTGTAAGGTACATCATGGGCCAATTTATGTTCACTCTCCCCTGCTGGCCAAATAGCCCCACAGTCCGTGCAGATTTCGAATCCTTCCTGTCGATCCGTCCCCTTATTCATGACGATAAGCTGTTTGTTCATCTCATTAGCATATTGAAGCCGTTCTGAACCTGAATAAGCCTTCAAACTTAGTTTTTCGCCAGACACAGGAATAGGTAACTGAGGAGGAACTGCATAGGTGAATTCCTGTTCCCTATCTCCTTCCTTCACCTCCATCCCTTTCTCAGGCGAAAACCCCGTTGGTCGCAACAATGGACTGTTTTTCAACTCACCACCACACACTGAACATTTTTTTGTTTGGATTGGATCTAAAGAAACAAATAAGCACGATTCACAATAGGTGATAACCGGCAAACTGTCAAGCAACAAATCTTTAGCCGGTTTTAACGGATCGTGTGGATTAGGTACATAAATTCCCCCTATTCGATATGTTTTCTTATCAACAACAATTTGTCTTCCTGGCGCATACTCGCTCAACGCTCTGTTTATCTCCAATTGCGGTCGTTGTTTAACGATTATTCTCCCCGTTCTTTCATCCTTTCCTTCAATGTAAAAACTGCATAAATCTTGTGGAAATGCATAGGTTGGAAGCAAGCCGTGATTGAACAAAAAATCGAGAAATTTATCGTTCGGATTTACTTCCGCTATATCGTCACCATCGATGGGTTGTATTGTATGTTTGACTTTCTCATAATTCCGTTCCAACTCGCTTACTAGCTCATTACATGCTTCCTTAACAATATACCATTTTCGCTCTACCATATCCCCCCCTAATATTCCTTCTGTCGAAACAACCTCATCCGGAATCAAGTCAAAAATCACCGGGTAGTCGCGAAAACGACAGGCTATATTGTCATTCAGCCATTTTTTAAACTGCTCATAATTAAAAGGCGGAGTACCTTCAAAAAATGATTTTGTATCACCTAACGAACTGCTGAGAATGCTTGACGCAACGGCACTTGTAGAAACGTTTTCATGAAAATACGTTTGAATGAGAAATGCGTTCAAATGCCTTTTGGTGATTTTTTTATTATCAATATAAACAATGGGTTTGCGAGCCGAACCGCTGATCATTTTTTCAGGCTGTTGAAAATAATAATAATCGTGCGGCCCTCCCTGGGCATAAGTAACTACGGTCGATAAAGCCGTTCCCCTCCGTCCAGCACGTCCCGCACGCTGCTGGTAGTTCTCCCGTTGTGGCGGAACATTTCGTAGTCCAACGGCAGTCAGTGAACCGATGTCGACGCCGACTTCCATTGTGGTTGTACAGCTTAAAATATCGACAGGTCCTTCCAAAACATCTAATATGATATCTTGGAACCGCAATTCGTACTCTTCTGTTGTTGCGATCGCTATTTTCGCATCCTTTTGCGACAGTTGAGCGGTATGCTCTTCAACGGTGATGTTCGAAATTTTCTCATGGTTTGTCAATATTTTTTGTATAGGTGAACGCCAAAATCCTTTTTCTGAATCCAACCGTTTACTGTTCACGTTTAATATCTCGATATTTTCCGATAAACAATTCACACATTTGTTTTTTGCTGCAACGATATTCATTTCTTTGCAATCATTGCATTTATACCAAGTTGTATAAATGCCGGGAATCAGTTTTAATTTTCTAGGAGATAAATAATATCTCCCTTCCGACTCTGTACACAATTTAAACAATGCATCGACAATTTCCTTCTTATGCTCCTCACTTTGAACATAAAGATGAATGATATTCTCTAAGTTTTTCGGTATATAACCTTTCTCAACTCCCCAATCATCGCCCCCGAACCCTCTAATCTTCAGCCTCTCATAGAAATGAATGGTTGAATCTATGGCCACTCTATCCAGCATTTCTTGAATGAACAGCATAGTCAGTACATAAATGTCTTCCTTCGACAATATCTCTTTTAGCTTTCTTTCTACTCTTGCCATTTCTCTTTTAACAGGCTCTACGTAGCCTGTGGCCGTTGTATAAACCGAGTAGAGTGGATGGCAAAGCTGGCGAAGAAGTTCTGTTTTGAAACGAGGCAGCAGTTCAATGTCGCCGTTTTCAATCAGCTCCTCATAGTCGCCATCAAAATCCTCGTGTAAAATTTGAACATGATAGGCCAACGATTTTCGATCCTGTCCTTCAAAAAAGTATAATTTATGCTCATCAATCACTTGCAACAACGAACAATATAAAGCGCCGCTCAGTTTCGGTTCAATATCTTGATCAATTAATTTTTGAGCCGCCAATAAAATGGACTGTCTAAAAGAGTCGAGCTCTACTTCATGGGGAATATCCCTAGCAAGACGTGCAGCCTTTTGGCGTCCGTCAGAAAACAGTAGCACTTTCCGTCCCTCATTAGGCAATTGTTTATTCAGCTTTACAGGAGGTTGCAATAAAAATTGCTCGCGAACTAAATTAGCAAAAGGCTGCTCACCTTTTGTTTTTAAGTCCGTAATCGTTCCCTGCACTTTTCTCATACAGCACGGACATTGTTGGAATGTAATTGTTTGCTTTTTCTTTTTGTTCTTATTTGTCTCATCATGAGGCAAATACAATTTTAGATAACCTTCAGGATCTTCCGGCGGCGACTTCATTAAATATCCCGTCCTGATATCGAGCCATACAGGACGCACCGATCGTTCTCCTTTTTGTATTTTTTCATAGGGCGGTTCAACCAGCAAGTGAATCTCTGTCAACTCCTCGCCAACAATGCCTTTCCCTTTTTCAGCCCATAAATAGTTGCCGTCCTTTTTCGATATATACCCTCGAATAAACGCAGTTCCACATTTTCGATGGGTAAGCAATTCGTAGACCCTTGCTTCCTTGCTGCAAGTACATTGTAATTTCGGAGAATCATACATTTTTCCTAAAATCGAATTGTTTCCTTTTACTCTTTTTTCCTCACATTTCGGATTGGTGCAAACATAAATGCCTGATACACCTTTAAAGAATAAATGGATCCTTACCGGCAATAACACTCGCTCTTTATCCTTCGCTGCATTGGCCAACATTAATAAATGGCTCGTCGCTTTTTGGGCCGTTTTCATATCGACACTTGGAAATACCAACTTGGCAATATCGCTGAACTTTTTAGCATTTCCGCTTATTTGTTCAATAATTAATTCGAGCGGTCCAAAACCGTCTAAACTTTTATATAGATACGACGGCAGCTCATCTAAATTATGTGGGACATCTCCCCATCCAAGCCGCTTTGCTACAGCCTCGAGATTCGACCGCAATGTATCGTACTGATGAATGCGATTGGTAAACTGCTCGCTGTCTAGCAAGGCGAATGCATAGGCCTCTTCTGTCGTGCCAATTCTTCCGGGCTTTCTTTTTTCTTTCACTCCTTTGATCAACTTAAACGAACGTTTTTTCAGTTTACCCGTTAATTGTTCAGCAAATTCAATAGCCGCCGAATCATCATCCTCCGCGCCCAAACTTGCACTCGTTAGAATGCAGCGCAATCGATCGCGTGTAATTCCTAATCTTGCCTGCAGCCTTCTAATGAGTAGAGCCACCTCTGCACCGCTCGTTCCCCGGTACATATGCGCCTCATCAAGTACTAGAATCAATGTGTTCGCTTCATCTTCTGCGAGCCATTGTCTTGTTTTCTCCCAAATTGGCCGCTCAATCGGGCGCATCAACATATACTCCAGCATGGAATAGTTCGTTACCAAAATATCCGGGGGAATCGTTTGCATCTCGTGTCTAGTAAACAATTCCCGGTCATCAGGAGAGGTCAAATATCGAGATTTCCAGTCGCCTCTTTTGCCTGAACAGAAGTTTGTTAAATTTTTCGCTATCCATTTTCCTCTTTTTTTCATTTCCAGCGCTAGCTGTGGCCGATTCTTTTCAATATCCAAATAATAGTCAATAATCTCCTTCAACTGGTAGTCGTCTTTTTCCTTTGTCCGCTCTCCCGGGTAAGGTGTTCTTGATGTGTACATACCGAATAATGGATGACGACCAAAATGATCTCGAAAGTACTTGGACACTCTCTCATCACCAAAAAGCTGGCGCAATCTTGTGATTTGATCGCTGACTAGCGCATTCATCGGATAAAGTATTAACGCCCGAACCGCATGTGTTTGAAACTGCTCCCTTCTATTAAATCCTTCATCAATTAATGAGTTTAAAATGGGATGTAAGAATGATTCCGTTTTACCTGAGCCGGTTCCAGTCGCTACAACTAAATCATGTCCGTCCACTAAAAATGATTCAAGCGCCTCCTGCTGATGGACGTACGGCCTCTTATAAATTCCTACACTAGGAAATAACTCCGAAAAATAAGTCATTGCTTCTTTGCAATGAGCAGGCAAATTCATCTGCTCGTAGGTAGGCCCCAGCTCATAAACAGGAGTGGCCTCAATATACGGCTCCTTCGAAATAACCCCTGGTGAATCCAATAACTCTCTACGCTCTAACAGCAAAGAGGGATGACTGATTGGATATTGCGCTTCAATATATTCGCGCAATTTTTGATGCAGCCGCGCAGAAACAGAGTTAATGGTAAATTCCATCATTCCATTTCAACTCCTTCCCATCGTATTGAATCCTCACCAATCCCCAAACGCCGCAAAATCCAAATAAAATCTGAATAATGCCACAAAGGCACAATCCACTCAACCAGTTTGATAAAAGAAAGGGGAAAACAAAAAAGCATCGCCATCTTCTGTTCAAACATAGGAAGCTTTTTGAAAAGGCGGACATAAATAACATCCTCACGAATTTTTGCACACTTTATCGTTGTTTTCACCTGAGCCTTATACTCTAAGGCATACTTGGCCGTTTCTAAATAATATTCGGGTATCTTGTAATAACGCGCATCCCCCCTCCCCATGTTCTCAACCCAAAAGTAGAGCGGTTGACTGTTTTTTAATGCATACCTAGCAATATAACAATCAGACTTTGATACAAGATTCATTTGAAATGGGTGCCATTTGCGCCGTTTTTGAGGCAAAAATAGTTCTGTTGGTTCATCGCTTAGTTTTACTGGGTTCTGCAATTTGAGCGTTTCGATAAATTCATTTACAGTCGGGGAAGGCATCCATTCGTCAATCATCAACGTTGGAACATGACTCCCCTCTTCCATATAGCCGTTGCCGCATCCGTAATATTTGTCGCTCTTTCCTTCAGGGTTGCTAAGCACAACCAAGCTTTTAGACACGGGAAGTTCGACACAGCGCGGGGGCAACGGCAAATAATATCCATTGGCAAGCTTCAATATTTCCCCTAAACCAGATAACAATTCGAGCAATGACTGTGCTTCGGTTTGACCTTCTTCTTTCATAACGTTTCGAAGATCTTCAAAAAAACATCCCTTTATCAATCTTTGCAAAGGCGGGATAAGCCGCTGAAAATGCACCGCGTTCATTTTATAGTCCTCGAACGCATAAAAGTGCACCAAAGAAAGGGCATGACGTTTTATCTGTCTAAACTGTATAATTGTATCCCTCCATGCATCTGTCAACATCTCCCGAGCTCCCCCCTTACTAAATCAAAATATTTTCGCTGTCAAACTCTTCTAAGATCTTTTTTGCGTGCTCACGAGCAATGTACGGCTCCAGTAGCACCTTGGTGACCCATACAGACACAGCTTCTTCCTCGAGCCGTTCATCCTCTAATAACCGAAACCATTTTTTAAATGCTTCTTTTTGTTTCGTAAACGACATGACTTCTTGCACAATTTCCACAAAATTATTGAACTCACTGGACTTTTCTTTTAATATCTTAGCTTCTACAAGTAAAGGTACAGGGATGGACCCAAAGACTAAACGGTGCGTCCTTCTTAGTAACCGAATATCAGGAGTTGTTATCATTTCATTTGCGCTAATCACAGGCGAAAACGATAGCTTTTGAATGAACGAATCGGTCAACTCACTTTCTTCTTTTATGCTTATCAAAATCAATTCTGGCAACGACTCATCAATAGACACGCGCCAATGGTCGAGAAACGATTGTAAATACAATTCAGCAGGCGAATTTTCAATTTGGCATAAATGAAGAGACTTTACACAATCAGGCCGTGTATAATGAGAAAAGCAATTGATCAACGTTTTATTAGTAAAATTCTTTATATCTGGAAAAACCGTTAGATGATCATTTCCTGAAACCGCCCAGCCGATTGCCTGTGACAGTTCAAAACTAAATTCTCCTTTGACCACGACTGGTTTACGAAACAAAATCGCTCCGATGATCGTTTTCGCTGTCAACCATGCTTTATTCTCCTGCATGCCAATCATGCATAGGTTTTCTGCAATGGATGCCATTAAATGATTTATATCTTCATAATAAACTGTTGTTTCATCAACATCCTTCACCACCCATTGCGAATGATTTCGATCGTCTGATTCATTATGCACAGAGATATTTAAGCCTAAATTCGTAAAAGGTAGTAAATCAACCAAAGTATGGAAAATATTATCTTTCATTTCCTTAATCTTTAATTCCAATGCCTTATCGGCTTTTTTTAGTCTTTCTTCCCTTTCTTTTATCTGTCTTTCGATTTCTTCCATCTCAACGAGCAAATACTCTTTTTTTCTACGCAACTGTTCTGTTTCGTTCAATACTTTTCGATGCTCATCTTCGATTCTTGCTTTCTCCGCAGCAAGCCTTTCTTCTAATTTATCCTCTATTTCCCTTTGAATCACTGGGTACTGTAATAATTCTTCTTCAAATTGACCAATATCTTCCTTTGTTATTTGATATTTATCCAACAACTCAACGGCTCGCATAATGCGCTCATAACGAACTTGGGGAGGGAGATCGCTAACCAATTCGGATAGCTGGCTGATGACTTTTCGTGAAATTTCCTGAACCTGTTGCTGATCTTTCAACGTTTTTAAAGCATAACGCATAATCCGATCGTTAGTGGCACAATCGAGATAATCTTCGACAGGACTCGCTAGCATCGCCGATACAAAGTATCGCTCGATCCCGACGTTCTTATCATTATATTTAACGAGATGCATCCCTTTTTTTCGTATTTCGAGCAACTTATCGTCGGACGAATCAATCACCCATTTTTGTTCTTTTGTCTGTTTGACACGATAAGGTCCAACTAAATAATCATCGTTCGTTAAGAGTAAAATTTCTGAACTAAACTGCTGCGGGGCATCAACCCCGTTCTGAATCAAATAAACAATGTCATGATTTTGCGCAAGTGAAAACGGTATCGGAAATACCTCGTAATATTTCAAATTCTCCAATTCCTTTTTTACGATAAACTTTGAATATACAAGTCTTCCCGCGTAGTCTTCCTCATTTCTTTCTTCGATTGTATAAAATCCCACTTTCCCTGCGTGAATGTCTTCAGGAGCAGGAGACCATATCACTTCCCCCTCACTTGGATAATGCAATCGTGCTTCCTGAACCTCAATTAACTGGTGATCGCGATATTCCGCTAAAACTTTAACAAACACATATTTTTTATTTGGCTTTCTTTCTTTTTCGACAATCCCAAATATCGTCTTCACGACGATCTCCCCCCATCAATAAATTCCTTTACTATTTTTGGAACCTTGTTTCGATACGTCTTTACATAGTAGGCTAGTTTTGCCCGCAATATTTTATCTCCTACATTTTGCAACCAAAACTCTAGGAAACGATATTGTTCATTTGAAATCCAACAACACTTTGTTTGCTCAAGCTGCATATACGCCAATAAAACTTTGCGCCAATCGGGATGGGCTAAATCGCACATCTCTTGAGCAGAAAAGTCAAACGCCCAAACCCCAGGAATAAAAAGCTTCTCAACAGATGGATGAAAAAACTCTCCCCCTTGACTGAGCTCTCTGGCAAACCGATTTTTTTCTTTGATCCAGTAAGGAAACAAAAGAGGATCTGTTACTGAAACCGTTGTATATTTCAAAATGCTCTTTTCCTCACACAGCGCCAATGTCCGCTGGTCAACCACAACCCCGGATTCCAATCGTTCCGAAAAACATGGGTTCGCGTTTGGATCATAAAATAGATATAACATCTTTCCTTCATGTTTTTTAATGTAAAAAGTATGAAAGCCCTTTTTATGCAATATAATGTCAACATAAGAACTCGACAGCGGATATTCCCGACTCGTATAATCCGGTTGAATATGAACTAGGCTGTACTTTTGCAGTTGAAAGTCACGAAAAGATATTTGGATTCTACATTTTCCTGTTCCGATTAACATCGCTTCGCCTTTTCTTCCAAAAACTGAAGGATCGACTATATCCAAATAATAATACGGCGGTTTCAAGTCATATCCAAATTTCCGAAACCACTCTATTAACGGCTCCGCCAATAGAAAAGGAAGACGGATTTTATAGGCAAACCATCCATACTTTTGATTTAATGGTGTTACATCCATTTCCCTCGGAAACTCTATTTTTTTCCGTGACATCATATAAAACGTGTCACTCAGTGATAGTTCTCTAGGCTCAATCATGCAAAAGCTTTGGTTTATTGGCCGAAACAAATATGTATGGTTTTGAAACCCTTTAATATATTCAGGCCAAAACAAGCGGAGTTTCTCATAACATTCTTCATCTTTTCTAGTCGCAAAAGAAAAACTGTAGCTCTGCTTTGGAACAATCCACAGTTTATTTTCACTAGAGTTAGGCCAAAGCTGTGCAGAGGAAATAAAGGAATTCATTTCATTGCATTTTATTTTAAAGTGCAAATGATGCACGTCACATTGCATCACTTGAGAAGGCGTTAAATAAGGAAAGGTAATAAAAAGCTCCCAATCACGTTCCAATGGTTCAAATGTAATAAAGGGGCGGCTTATCATCACTGAATAATCATGAAGATGAGATGAACCTGACAAACGTTGAACATAAAGTTCGCATCGTTCAGACCCTTGCCCGCGTTCGTGACGAAAGTGAGCGGACTGCACCCTTCCTTCTGCTTTAAATACTCTCGCGCCGCAGCATGGACACGTATAGACAACCCCATACTTATGTGCGTTTTTCGCATGAACAAGTTGTCCTAACGGGTTAAATGCTCTTTCCATATGAACAGAACCCCTTACAAAAATGACTGGATGTTGTTTTATATCTTGACCACTTCAATAAACTATTGCTAATGCGACAAAACGATGAATTTCGCGGGGAGAGACAGCATATTCTCCATAACTGTCTCTCCTCAAAGCACCGATTGATCCCTTACATATTCATGCACTGCAGCTTCGCCTGCTCAAGCACATCTTCCACCGCTTTCGGCTGTTTATTTGGCGGATAAATCATACTTGCGCAGCACCTTCTTAATTTCAAGGCGCATGCACGCTTGGGCTTGCGCTTTTTTATCCCAATCGTGCGTCCGGTTTTCCTTTACCGTTTTCGCCAAATCCTTTGCGAGTTGAATTACTTCATCTTCCAAAATCGCTTCTTCCAACATTTTCGCGATTCGTTCATTCACTTCTTTTAAGTCAGGTGTGCCTGTTCGCGAAGATTTCATAATAAAGGAACGAACAGCGATAAAATAGGAAATTTCCTCTTTTTGTTCTTTCGAAAGCAAGCCGGTGCAAATTTTATAAACATCTTTCAGCTTTTTCGTTTCCGTCATAAACAGCAATTTTCTTTTTTCCGTTTGCTACACAAATTCTGCTCCTTCACGAATGACTTCATAACGCTTTTTGTCGCTATCACCGAAAAAGGCGCGATAATCAAACGAATGGAACATATTGCGCAACACTTCGAGGATGTTTAACGCGATGTCGCGGGCTTGGGTGTTTTCTTGCACTTTATCTTGGTCGCGCTTCGTATGCGTTTGCAACGCTTCTATTAAATTTTTCTTTAAGCTGATGTAATCAACAATCTTGGCCAACATTCCTTTTCTTAAAGGGGTTCTAGAAGGCCGGTGATTTAGTGCAAAACACTACTGATTCCATCCTTTTCTCAATTAAAGAAACCTTGCAGAATCAGCTTTCTTTTCTGAATGAAAATACCGCCGATTAGTGTGTGACAGCGGTTTTTCACCGCCCCTCTAGAGTCCATTTTACCATAAAAATCTTTGCCATTAAGGAACTAATTTCCTATAGCCCCGCTCTCCCTGTCATCCAACCTATCGGCAGGCGACAACAGGGAGAGCGGCGTTTTGAGTTTTACGATTGCATCAGTGTAAACGTCGAACGAATTCCCATTTTTTCGTACAGTTTTAAACTCGATTCAAGCCGTTGCTTCTCGAGTTGTTTCATCATGTCTTGAATGTGTTTTTGTTCTTCGAGATATGACATGATGATTTCCTTCTGCTCTTCGAACGAACGCATCGGAATCGGAATGTTCTCCAAATCTTTCATATTCAAAATCGTAACATTTGTCCCTGCCTGTTTGCTCAAAAGAAGATATTGCCCAACAGGGCTTTCCAAGAATATCTTTAAGTAAAATGGGTCGACATGGCGGTGCGGACGAATGCCGATAAAGTTATGGGAAATCAGTATATCTCCCTCATGCGGCGGGATGACCGCTATTTTGATCCCCGCTCCCCGAACCGATATAATAACATCGCCTTCTTGGACAAGATATGATTCAATTTTGGCATTGTTTGTAATTTCATAAGACGCGAGTTGATCGATCAACACCTCCCCATTTTGGACGTCAGATAACTTAATCACTTTATATGGCCCATTCTCTGTTTCTGCGTCTTTGGCTGAGATATTGATGCCGCGGTAGAAAGTGCCGATCCGTTTCAATGGTTGTACGCATGGCAAATTCTTTATGTGATCATGGTAAAACTTCACTTTTCCGTACGGCTCGATCGTCCATTCACTGCTTTGCAAATAGCGGTTGCTTAAAAGGTTCGCTTCTTCAATCTCCTGGACAGATACGAATTTGCTTACTTCATCCATCTCCAGCCCCTCATGATATATGGCGACAATCCGGTCGATATCTTCTTGGCGCAAATATTTTCTGCCTCTTCTCCGTTCACCATAATAATTTTCCGCGTTAATGAATAAAATGTTTCCTTCCCTCTCTGCACTTTTATTTTTATTCAGCACAAGAAGGTTGATCTGAATGGCTGCACCATGAAACAAAGATGATGGCAGAGCGATTATGGACTCAATCATATCGGCGGCCAATAAATGCTCCCTGATCACCTCCTCTGGCCCTCGTCTAAACAGCGTTCCGTTTGTGACGACAAGAACTGCTTTTCCGTTTTCCTTCAACGAAGAGAGAGCGTGCAAAATGAAAGCCATGTCAGCGCTCGTTCGCGGCAATCGGCCGTATACAAACCGATCATAACGGTCATTCATCAGTTGTTCATAGTTGTTTATTCTCATACCGAACGGAAAATTCATCATAATGTAATCAAACTTTTTCAACTTGTTTCCCTCTACAAATGCAGGCTCAGTAAGCGTATCTCCTTTGACCAAACGAGCATCGGTCCGGTCGTGAAATAACAGACGCAGTTTTCCAAGCGCCCATGCTCGCTGATTGATTTCCTGACCGTACAGCGCCACTTCGCAATGATGTCGCCGTGCATATTCGCTTGCTGCACACAACGTGCCGGACAGCCCTGAAGCACCATCATAAAACTCCCCTCCTTCCATACTTAAAAGGCGAATGCCTAGCTCATTAACACCAGCCGGCGTGATCAGCTCTACACCTTCAACCCCGGCCATATTGCCTGCGTACACAAACAACGATTCAATCCATTGTTTCCACTGCTCTTTCGTGAATGCAAAAGAATGAATCCGCGACAACAAATGATATAATGTATTGTTACTTAATCGGTCAAACAAGTCGGAAAACTCATATACTCCCTTTAGGAAAGGGACATGTGCTTCTATTTCGTTTAAAACTGCCTTTACCTTCTCCGCCAAAAAAGCTCCTTCTTTTAAAATCGCCCCTAAAGAGAGTTCGTCTGGAAGGCTGTAACGCTCCTTATCCAGTTCTAAAAATTTCACGCTTGCAATCGACGCGATCGTCTGCACAGAATCGATTACGCTTATATTCGCCTCGCTGCGCAACTGATTCATGAAATGAGATAATTCTCTTTCACACACCATTTAAAAGTCACCTCATTATTTTCCTTTAGTAATAAAATTACTTACTTTAAGTATCGACCAAAAAACTTTCTATCTGCATTATAATGCCAATAATAATAAAAAGTCAACAATAAGTTAGTAATTGAGTTACTTTTTTGTTCTCTTGTCCAAAGAGTGGCAATTGCACCTTTTTAACATAGTGCGCGCCCATCCTACAGCCGCCGGACACAAAAAAACAGCCGCCCACTCATGCAAGGCAAGCCGCCTAGGCTCACGACGGAGATTTCTCATCAATCGTTTTCCCATCGCGCTCGATTTCGCGCCCGACCGCTTCGTTCAGCGCGGCGAAAACAGCGCGGGGCATGAGTAAACGCCGACAATGTCGTCAATCTCCTCGTTGATTTTCCCCTTTTGTTTGCCGGTATAATCAATGCACAAATCAATGGCGGAGTTGCGGCGGCCGTGCCGCGCGCCCGCGAGCCGAACAAAACGGCTTTTTGAATGTCCTCTTCACCGGCGAAATACGCCATCAGCCGTTCAAACACGGTCGGGCTCATTCCATCGGTCACGGTCGATCATTTCTTTATATAAAGATGGATCGTTTATTGCTCATTCCGTTCTATCCCTTTAAAACTACGGTTCTCTTCTTCCTATCGCATCATTGACTCTAACGAAAAACAATCGGTATAGATGCTGTAGTTTGGTCCCCTGATGGAGAAGATCCAATTAATCGCGCAAAAAGACCCGGAGTTTGACCTTTTCGTCCCCCGGGTCTTTCTTTCACACTTCCTCACAATATTCGTCAAACAGCGCTTGCAGCTTTTGCACGACCGCCACCGGTTCGTGCCCTTCGATGTCGTGGCGGTGGAGCATGGCGCACAATTTCCCGTCTTTTAGCAGAGCGAACGACGGCGAGGACGGCGGCTCGCCGACAAAATACTCGCGCGCGCGGGCTGTTGCTTCTTTGTCTTGGCCGGCAAAGACGGTCACTAAATGATCGGGAAGCTTGTCGTAGTGGACGGCGTGGGCCGCTGCGGGACGGGCGATGCCACCGGCGCAGCCGCACACGGAGTTGATGAGGACAAGCGTTGTGCCTGGACGGCGAAACGCGGCATCGACGTCTTCCGGCGTGCGCAGCTCTGCAAATCCGGCTTCGACCGCTTCGCGCCGCGCTTGTTCGACGATGTCATTATAGAGCGGAAATTGAAATGGGAACATCGTGACACCTCCTTCGCTTTCCCTTTATCATATCATAGTTCGCCGCTCCGCTTCCGCTCATACGCCTCGATCAGCTCTTTGACGGCGGCGGTGACCGGCTTGGCGCCGGAAATGACGCTGTTTTCGAGCATCGGGAGCTTTTCTTTCACGATCGGGTCGGTGAAAAAGCGCGTTTCGATATATTCTTTGATCATGGCGTGCATCCAGTCTTTTTGCTGCTGGCGGCGGCGGTCGAAAAAGACGCCGGATCGCTTCGTCGTCGCGACGAACGTTTCGATGACGCGCCACATGTCGGCGATCCCTTCGCCCAGCAGCGCCGAGCACGTGTACGCTTTCGTCTCCCAGCCGGGCGTGGCCGGGCGCAGGTAATGGAGAAACTGATTGTATTCTGTTTGCGCCGCTTTCGCTTTTTCTTTATTATCGCCGTCGGCCTTGTTGATGACGATGGCGTCCACAAGTTCCATGATGCCGCGCTTCATCCCTTGCAGCTCATCGCCAGCGCCGGTTAACGCCAACAGGAGGAAAAAGTCGACCATCCCGCGGACGACAAACTCGCTTTGCCCGACGCCGACCGTCTCAACGAGGATGATGTCATAGCCGGCCGCTTCGCACAGCATCATCGTCTCGCGCGTTTTCCGGTGCACGCCGCCAAGCGCCCCGCCGGAGGGCGACGGGCGGATGAACGCAAGCGGATGTCGGGCGAGCGTCTCCATCCGCGTTTTGTCGCCGAGGATGCTGCCGCCGGTCAACGAGCTCGTCGGGTCGACGGCCAAGACGGCGACCCGGTGCCCTTGTTCGCACAAAAACGTCCCGAACGCTTCAATGAACGTGCTTTTCCCCGCCCCCGGCACCCCGGTGATGCCGATGCGGATCGAGCGGCCGACGTGCGGAAGGAGGGCATGAAGCACGTGCTGGGCAAGATCGATATGACGAGCCGCATTGCTTTCGACCAACGTAATCGCCTGCGCCAACATCGTGCGGTCGCCGGCGAGCACCCCTTGGACGTACTCGTCTACCGACCGCTCTTTCCGCCTCACGATCCGCTTTGGCGCCGGCGGGCGTTCGGCGTGCACGTAGGATGACGCGCTCTCGCCGTCCGCCCATTCCGGGCGGCGCGGCGACCCATCCGAAGCCGCGCTCTGGGCGCTTGTCTGTTCCCGTCGTTTTTCTTCGCCGTTCATTCGCTCACGTCCTCATAACCAAGTCGGGCGTTAATTTCATCAAGCACGGTTTCCGCCGATACTGGGATAACTGTTCCTGGTCCGAAGATGGCGGCGGCGCCGTGTTCGTACAAAAAAGCATAGTCTTGCGGCGGGATGACGCCGCCGACAACAATGACTATATCATCGCGACCATATTTTTTTAGTTCTGCAACGAGCTGTGGAACAAGTGTTTTATGGCCGCCGGCGAGCGAGCTGATGCCAACGGCGTGCACATCGTTTTCGACCGCTTGGCGCGCCGTTTCTTCCGGCGTCTGGAAGAGCGGCCCGATATCGACGTCAAATCCTAAATCAGCAAATGCGGTCGCAACTACCTTCGCTCCGCGATCATGTCCATCCTGTCCCATCTTTGCAATCAGTAGACGCGGACGCCGCCCTTCCCGCTTTGCAAACTGCTCGACTTTTGCTTTCACCCGTACGAGTTGGTCTTCATCCTTATATTCTGAACTATATACACCACTAATTGAATGAATGGTAGCGCGATGGCGCTTCGCCACTTTTTCGATCGCATACGAAATTTCCCCGAGGGTGGCGCGGACGCGCGCGGCTTGGACGGCGAGCTCAAGCAAGTTCCCTTCGCCCGTTTCCGCCGCTTTCGTAATCGCCTCTAGCGCTGCTTCGACGTGCTCGTTGTCGCGGGTCGCCTTCAGCTCGTTCAGCCGCTCGATTTGCCGCTTTCGCACGGCGGTGTTGTCCACTTCCAAAATGTCGATCGGCTCTTCTTTTTCCGGACGGTATTTGTTCACGCCAATGATCGTTTCCGCCCCTGAATCGATGCGCGCTTGGCGGCGGGCTGCCGCTTCTTCAATGCGCATTTTCGGGATGCCGGTTTCAATGGCTTTTGCCATCCCGCCTAAGCTTTCGATTTCTTCAATATGCGCCCACGCCCGCTTCATCAGTTCGTTCGTCAACGTCTCGACGTAATACGAACCGGCCCACGGGTCGATCGTCCGGCAAATGCCCGTCTCTTCCTGCAAGTACAGCTGCGTATTGCGGGCGATGCGCGCCGAGAAATCGGTCGGCAAGGCAATCGCCTCATCGAGCGCGTTCGTATGGAGCGACTGCGTATGCCCCATCGCCGCCGCGTGCGCTTCGATGAGCGTGCGCACGACGTTGTTGAACGGATCTTGCTCGGTCAAGCTCCAGCCTGACGTTTGCGAATGCGTCCGTAATGCGAGCGATTTCGGATTTTTCGGGTTGAACGTTTTCATCATTTTCGCCCACATGAGGCGTGCCGCGCGCAGTTTCGCCACTTCCATAAAGTAGTTCATGCCAATCGCCCAGAAAAACGACAGCCTCGGGGCGAACGAATCGATGTCAATGCCCGCCTTCAAGCCGGTGCGCACGTACTCAAGCCCGTCCGCGAGCGTATACGCCAGCTCCAAATCAGCCGGCGCCCCGGCTTCTTGCATATGGTAGCCGGAAATGCTGATGCTGTTGAATTTCGGCATGTATTTGGCCGTATAAGCGAAAATGTCGGCGATGATGCGCATCGACATCTCCGGCGGGTAAATGTACGTGTTGCGCACCATATATTCTTTCAAAATATCGTTTTGGATCGTGCCCGACAGTTTGTCTTGCGTCACTCCTTGCTCTTCGGCGGTGACGATGTAAAACGCCATGATCGGGAGCACCGCCCCGTTCATCGTCATCGACACCGACATTTGGTCGAGCGGGATGCCGTCAAACAAAATTTTCATATCGAGCACCGAATCGATGGCGACCCCTGCTTTGCCGACGTCGCCGACGACGCGCGGATGGTCGGAGTCATAGCCGCGGTGCGTCGCCAGGTCAAAGGCGACCGACAGCCCTTTTTGCCCCATCGCCAAGTTGCGCCGGTAAAACGCGTTGCTTTCCTCCGCCGTCGAAAAACCGGCGTATTGACGGATCGTCCACGGCCGCACGACATACATCGTCGGGTACGGTCCGCGCAAGTACGGCGGCAGCCCGGGCAAGTAATCAAGAAAATCGAGCCCATCGATGTCATTTTTTGTATAAAGCGGCTTCACGGCAATGTGTTCGTTCGTCTGAAACAACAGCTCATCGATCGACGCTTGCACGCGCCGCTCCACCGCGTCTCTCCACTGTTTCTCCTCCACATCGGCCGCCGCCGCGGAAAGCGGCATCTTGGTAAAATCAACGTCCTTCGCCATCCAACGCCACCCCTCTTTCCGTGAAAAACGCCACGATCACATCGTACGCGTTCGAACCGAGATGGATCGCCCCGTCCACGCCCGCTTCCGCGTACGTGTTCTCGAGCTCTTCCGGCGGTTTTCCGGCGACATACAGCTTCGCGTTCGGCTTGGCTTGCTTGAACGCCGCGGCCAACGCCGGAACGAACCCTAGGTAGTCGTCATCCGCGCCGCACACGATATAATGCGTCCCGTTCGTGTTCCGCACCCATTCGACCGCTTCCTCGACCGAGGCAAAGCCGTCGCTTCGCTCAGCCGCCACCCCACCGGCCGCAAACAGCCCGGCGATGAAATCGGCGCGCGCCTGATGGCGGACAAGCGGCCCGAGATTGATCAAGTGAACAGAAAGCCGGCTTCCCGTGCGCTCCGCATGCTCCTCGGCCGCCTTCCGCAGCTGCTCAAACGGCTCAGCCAAACGCCATGCGCGAATCGGCGCAATGGCCGCCGCCTCGTTCCCATCGGCGAGCGCCGCGGCCATTTCCCGAGCGGTTGCTCGACGGCGGGTCGCACGAATCATCGTTTCCATCCACTTTCCGCTGACAAGCGTGCGGCGAATGTCGGCCACCCGCTGTTCATCCAACGACAGCACCATGTTCACTGCGGCTTGCTTCGGCTTTTCGATCGGCGTTTCCTCCAAATTGGCGTACACGTTCGCGCCGACGATTTTTTCTTTCCGCTGTTTGACGCGCTCAAGCCGCCGCTTGGCAATCGCCTCCACTTCCGACTGCACGAAGCCGTCTTGAAGCGCTTGTTTCATGCCGCCTTTTTCCTCGACTTGCTGGAACAGCTTCCACGCTGCTTCGGCAATGTTTGCCGTCAATGTCTCCACATAATACGAGCCGCCCGCCGGATCGATGACTTGGGCGAGATGCGCCTCTTCAAGCAAAATGAGCTGCGTGTTGCGGGCGATGCGCCGCGAAAACGCATCAGCGAGCCCGATCGCTTCGTCAAACGGCGACACATGCACGCCATCGGCGCCGCCGACAACGGCCGCAAACGCTTCCGCTCCGGCGCGAAGCATGTTCACATACGGATCGTACACCGTTTTTGTAAAGGGTGACGTGCGCACATGCAGTTCGATGCGCCGTGATGATTCGCTGCCGCCAAACGCTTCGATCACTTGCGCAAACAACCGCCGCGCCGCCCGCAGCTTGGCGATTTCCATGAAAAAGTCGGCTCCGACGGCGAGCGACACTTGCATCCTTGTCGCGATGTCATCAATCGTCAAGCCCCGGTCCAGCCCGGCGCGGATGTACTCGACGGCCGCCGCCAACGAAAACGCGAGCTCCTGCACGGCGTTCGCCCCGCCGTTATGGTACGGCTCGCCGCGCACGAAAATCGTGCGAACGGCCGGCATTTGTTCCATCGTCCACTTCGTCACTTCCGCCATTTCATCATCCAGCCGCTCAAGCGAACACGGGAGCGTCCCCTGTTCCGCCCAAGCGCCGAGCGGATCCATGCCGATCGCGCCGCGCACGCTCGAGAGCAAGACGCCCCGTTCCTTGAAATAAGCGGCCAAAAGCGCCAAAAACGGAAGCGACCGCGCCCCGGCGTCCACACGGAGCGAATAGCGGTCAAGCGGCACGCCATCCAACATTGCGGCCACATCCTCCACCGACTCGACGGCAAACGGCAGCCGCCCGAGAGCGAAATGGATTTCTGTCTGTCCCCGCGCTAAGTCATGCTTCACCGCCTCGTTCCAGTCGGACGGGCTTGCCGCCGAAATCTCTTGGCTCACCTTCCACGGCTCGCCCCGATACCCTTCCGGCCGCGCCCCGCGCACGTACTGACCAAAACCCGGATACTGCTCCAGCGGGCCGAGCGCCTCTACATCGCGGCGCGTATAAAGCGGCTTCACCGCTATGTTTTCGTACGTCATCGTCACCAACCGCTCGAGCGGCCTGCCTTTCAGCGACCGTTCCGCTTCTTGCTCCCACTCCTCCATCGGCGGAGCCGGAAACGCCGCTTCCTTCATCTTCGCGACATCGCTCATTTCCCATCCCCCTTTGCGTCTTCTGCCAAAAAAGAAACCGCTTTCGTTTTTTCGCCTGAAAACGAGCCGCACCCGATGGCGCCTCACGCCAACCGAATGAAGCCGCGCTTTGGTGGGAAAAAACGGGTTCTATGTTTATTGTAGTACATCGGCCGCGTTTGGGCAATGAACAAAACACCTTGTTCCTGGCTGTTGGTAAAGGAGAGCTACGCACCAAACCGCGAAGGTGCGCTTTTGTTTCCGACCACATGACTCAACCGAAGAGCCGTTCCCTGAACGTTCCCCATCAACCGCCGATGCCGCGTTCGTTGCGCTGGGCCGTCCAATGAATGCGACATCGGCTGGACTGGGGAAAAACGGCTGATTCCCTTGAGCGATGGGAGGGAACGTGTGAAAAGCGATACCGATGCTACAGGGCTTTTCTACTTTGAGCAACGAGGCTGGTAAGCGGCATACTTCTTTAAATCACCGGGCTTCTAGAAGGCTGGGGAAAAACGGCGGATTCCCTTCATCAATGGGGGAATGAGCGAAAAGCAGGACCGATGGAACAAGGTTTTTCTAATTGAGAAATAACATTGTAAATCCGTATCCACGAGTAAATCACCAGCCTTCTAGGAGGCTGGTGATTTCGTGCAAAATGCTACTGATTCCATCCATTTCTCAATTAGAGAAACTTTGCAGAATCAGCTTTCTTTTTTGAATGAAAATGCCGCCGATTGGTGTGCGACAGCGGTTTTTCACTAGCCTTCTAGACAACATACTGCCTAGCGAAGATGTCAATGGCCATTTGTTCATTCGAAAATGTTTCGCAAATCGATGAACAAATCCTCCCATCCATGAACGGGAATGGTGTCATCGCGGCTGTACACTCCGCGAAGTTCGAACTTCCCTGTTTTCTCACGCAAATACACTTCCACGACTTGATTCGCCGGGTCAACGATCCAATATTCCTTCACCCCAGCCCGCTCGTACGCGATCCGTTTGTCCATCCGGTCGATTTTGGCCGTAGCGGGAGACAAGATCTCGATGACCAAATCTGGAGCACCGACAATGCGGTTTTTTTGAATTTTGTTTTTGTCACAGATGACCACAAGATCGGGACATACCCAATTTCGGACGTTTTCATCCATCCATCCCTTGCGATGATCTTCAAAAAGGTACACATCGATCGGGGCGGCCAACACGCGACAATCCTTCCCTCTGAAATACATTCCGAATTCGATCGAAAGCTGGAGCGAAATCGATTGGTGTTCCGGTGTGGGCGACGGCGCCATGCTGATGATATTCCCGTCCAACACCTCGCACCGTTTTCCTTCCGGCCATGTCGCATACTCTTTGTAGGTCATCGGGGCCTGTTCCTTTTCCCTTGAACCCATTTCCTCCACCTGCCTCCGAATTTTTATATTGATGATACACCATCCGTTCCTTTGTCTTGAACGTATGTTTCTTCCCCTTCCCTAACGAGCGGCAGGCGGACAGATACCGTCGTTCCGCGGCCGAGGTCGCTGTCGAACTGAATGGCGCCGCCATGAAGGGCGACGATTTGCTTGACGATGGCCAGCCCTAAGCCGGTGCCGCCTTCTTTGCGGGTGCGGGCGCGGTCGACGCGGAAAAAGCGCTGGCCAAGAAGCGGGAGCTGGTCTTTCGGGATGCCTTTTCCCGTGTCTTCGATCACGAGTTCTCCTTCTGCTTCCGACAGGCGGGAAAGCCGCACCGTCACCGCGCCGCCTTCCGGAGTATAGCGGATGGCGTTGTCAAGCAAGTTGCGCACGACTTGTTCGAGCCGATCGGCGTCGCCGTTGACGATGACGTCATAGTCCAAATCGCATGACAGTTTGATCCGCTTTTGCGCGGCGATCGGTTCGTACATGGCGATGACATCTTCGATCACTTGAGCGAACGCCACGGGCGCGCGCTCGAGCGGCACGCTTTGCCCTTCAAGGCGCGCCAAATCGAGCAAATCGCCAACAAGCCGCTCCATCCGTTCCGTTTCGCGGTGGATGAGGCGAAGATACGCCTTTTCTTCTTCCTTCGTCTTCGCAAAACCAGCGAGAAGCGCTTCGCTGTACCCTTTCATATAGCTGAGCGGCGTGCGCAATTCATGCGAGACGTTCGCTAAAAACTCGCGCTTTTGCTCGTCTTCTTTGGCAATGGCGTCGGCCATTTGGTTGAACGCCTTCGCCAAGCGGCCGATTTCATCATCACTCCGCACGGGGATGCCCGCTTCGTAGCGCCCTTCCGCCATGCGCTCAGCAGCCCGTTCCATCGCCTGCAACGGCTCGACCAGTTGCCGCACCATCCGTCGGCCGACAACCAAAAGCGCGGCGGCGAATACGGCGGCCAACGGCCAAAACGCGGCGGCTGCCTGTTTCGTTGCTGCTTGGACGTCGGCGAGCGGCATATACAAATAAATCGCTCCCATAAGCCGCTTGTCATCAAGAAGCGGAACGGCGACCGCCATCACGCGGCGGCCAAACCGCTTTTCGTAGCCGGTTTTGACAACCGGCTTCCCGGCTAGCAGCGTTTCCCGGTCGCGGCCGCTGACTAACGCGTCATAGTGGACCGGAAACGGAAAACAGGCGCTCAGTTCGCGCGGGTTGTCGATCAATAGGATGGTGGCCGTCGATTTTTCATCATACCATTCGATTTGCCGGCGGTATTCCCGAGCGATCGCCCCGCCCCGATAGTCGCGGGCGAGGCTCGTCCCTTCCGCGATCAACGTCCGCTCGACTTCTTTCATGTACACCGTCCGGTAAAAATAATTCAAAAGGCCAAAGGAAAACGCCAGCGTCACCACGACCGCGGCGCCGATCGCCAGCCATACTTTTTGCCCTAAGCGGAGCCGTTTCATTTCTCATCCCTCAAATTTGTAGCCGATGCCCCAGACGGTTTGGATGTGGCGGCCGGCGTCTTTCATCTTCATGCGCAATGTTTTCACATGAGTGTCAACGGTGCGGGCGTTTCCGGTGTAATCATACCCCCACACATGGACGAGCAAGTCATCGCGGCTGAACGCTTGCCCGCGGTGTTTCGCCAAAAACAGCAACAGCTCAAACTCTTTCAACGTCAATTTCACCGGTTCGCTGCCAACGGTCACGGTTCGTCCTTTTTCGTCAATAACGAGGTCGCCAAACTGCAACCGCCCATCGTTCTCGCGCCCGCGCCGCACCCGGCGCAGCACCGCCTCGAGACGGGCGATGAGCTCTCCCGGGCTGAACGGTTTGACGATGTAATCATCGCCGCCTAGCTTGAACCCTTTCACTTTATCCCATTCTTCGCCGAGCGCAGTCAAAAACAAAATCGGCACGTCCGACTGCTCGCGGATGCGGGCGCAGACGGCGAATCCGTCCTGTTTGGGCATCATAATGTCCAATAGTACGGCATCGACCGAATGTTGGGAAAGCAGCGCCAGCGCCTCCTCCCCGTCTTCCGCTTCCAAGCAGCGAAAGCCGGCGTTTTCTAAATACATGCTGACCAATAGACGCATTTCTTCTTCATCATCGACGATCAAAACGGTTCGTTCGCTCATGTTCGTCCCTCCCGAATGAGCAGCTGCAGCGGGCCGTCGCCCGTCTTCCAGCGGGCAAGCGGCCGCAGCGTCGCTTCATCGACCACGATCATTTCATCGCTGTCATAGCTCGCGATATACAAACGACCTCCTGCCGCTTCCATGGCAAACGGGTTGGCGCCGACCGAGACAGAGTCAAGCCGCTTCCCACTTGGCAAAACCCGATAAACCGTGTTCGAGCCATGGCATAGCACAAACACGCCGCGATCCGTTTCAACAAAATCGACCGGCATGACCGGCGCGGCGATCGTCCGAAGCAAGCGGCCGTCTTGCAGCGAGTAAACATGAATATTCGTTTCCACACGGCTTCCGCTGCCGTGCCCGCCGACCCACAGCTCCCCTTGCTTCTCGCGCACCACTCCGCCTAAAGCGAACTTCGGCACGGCAAACGAACGGATGACGCGGCGGCGGTCCACATCGATGACCCTCGCCCGTTCGTCTTGAAAATCGATCACATACAACCTCGTTCCAGCGCGATTGACAAGCAACGTCATCGGAGAGCGTCCGACCGAAAGGCGGGCGATCTCTTCCCCGTCCCGGCTCACAACGCGCACCGCGTGATGTTCGCTGTCGCCAAAAAACCACGTGCGGCCATCCGGGGATGGAGCAGCACTCACAATGCCGCTCCCCGTTTTCCACTGGGCGAGCGGCTTCCCAGTCGCAAGGTCGTACCGGTAAACGCCGTCAAGATCCCGCCCGTACAAAAGCAGCGTCCGGCCGTCCGCGCTCAACGCCCCGCCTTGAAACGGTTCGTTGATGTTCCAACGGGCGACCTTGCCGCCATGTTTCGCGTTCAAAAAGGTGACCGTTTCCCCTTTGACATCGAGGCTGATGACGACGGAAAGCGAATCAGCCACCGGGGGAAACGACGGATGGGCACAGCCGCTTAGCAGAAAGAAGCAACCTAACAGCATCCACACGCTCGCTCGTTTCATCTCGTTTTTCTCCTCCGCACGTTCGTTTCTGCCCTCATTATACCTCACATTTGTGAAAGAAGTTTGAAATCGCGCCATGCAAAAACCCCCACCGCCAACCGATGGCGATGGGGGAAGCGTTAAAAAGAAGAAAAACAGGGAAATATGGTTTCGTTCCTTCAAAAGGGATGAAACGGAATGGAAGAGTTGGCTCAATGAGTACAAGACGGATTGTTTGAACGCCAGGCGGGATCCAAAGGACAAAGGCATGAAAGAAGGGATCATCGACAGTATTTTGTTTGCAAAGGAAATAAGAATCCCCCACTTCCACCGGCATTAGCCAATAAGTGGAGGCGGTCCCATCTTTTTAGTACAGGAGGATGATTGAATATTAATGTGTCCCTAAAAACCCGTACATATATAGAAAGACAAAGAGAAAGGTTAATAAAGCCCCGATCATTGTTTGATTATGTGTGCTTTCATTTCTGTACAAATTCTTTAAAAAGCTCACCAAATTTAAAAACCATAAAACACCTATTATCGGTAAAATAA
>NZ_JPYA01000202.1 GCF_000750005.1 Geobacillus icigianus
CGATCCATGGCCTCGATGACGCGGTGGTGCGGCTGGCTTGGAAGGCGGATGAACCGATGACGCCAGATCATCTCCATGTCGTCTTGAGCACCGACCGGGAGCTAGGCGATGAAGAGATCTTGCGTTATTATGCCCAGCGCTGGACGATCGAATGCTTTTTCCGGCAGGCCAAAGACCAGCTGAAGTCAGGTGGACCGTGTTCGTCACATTCGGGCGGTGAAACGGTATTGGGCAGTGGTGCTCTTAGCCTGTGTATACAGCATCGCGGAATCTCAACAAGACCTCTCTTCCGGCCTGGAGCTTCTTCGTTCTCGGAAAGGACACAGCATCGTCGAGTTCATCTACGATGCCGCAAAGCAAGAGATTCCCATTGATGTGATCAAAAAACAGCTCCATGTCGCCTAAGGGGTCCCCTGTTTGTCTCTTAGGGCATGGAAATTATTGTAATGAAAAATGCTCATCTACAGTTATGTTATTTGGGTTACGACAGCATAAGGGAAGCATTTAAAAAAATTGAAATAAGTGGGGAGGTTAACAAAGAAGGTTTGTTCAAATCATATCTTTCAGGATTCTCCATTGCTATATCGAATCCACTCAATATTGTCTTTTGGGTGAGCATCTATGGATCGGTATTAGCTATGGAATTGAACTCTGTGGAAAAGTATCGGGCACTTGCTAAAAGTAGTGCCATATTTTTGGGTATCGCATTATGGGATTTGACAGTAGCACTATCTGTACATTTCGGAAGAAAAATGATAAGTGAAAAGTGGTTAAAATGGCTATCAGTCGCAGCAGGAATCACATTAATTGGCTTTGGTATAAGCTTTGCATATAAAGCATTTCAAACATTTTTACATATGGTTTGATGTAAATGAAGAGAGGTATTCGCCACGCACCTTAGCTTCCTAGACAATTCCCCATGTTCCGATTTTGTGCCTGTTGTAAACTTTTTTGGTTCATCACCAAAAGATGTACTTGATTTTTATGTTAAGATGTGATAAAGGTCTCTAGGCGGACATGCAAAGTAAAACGTTGGATATTTCGATATCCATATCCTCGCCTTTTGATCCATTTTATTTTGGTATTCTGTAGATAAGCAAATTTGCTAACACAAATTTACAACTAAACCAAAAAGGAGACATCTACAGTGAAAAAAATAGGAATAATTGTCTGTCTTGCTGGATTATTGACTATAATATCTGCATCGTCTGATAAAATATCCAAACATACCCATATCCCCCAAAGCTATATTATGTACTTTACTATTTTTAGTTATTTGGTGTTATTTATTTTCCTTTACATCATCAAACGATCCACTTTTTCGCGGGGCGAAAGAAGGAAAATCGAGCATAGCCGCGAATATTATGACTTGCGATGATTTTTTTGGGGGGATGACGATGGAACTCGGATTGGCGGGGGAAACGGCGTTG
>NZ_JPYA01000203.1 GCF_000750005.1 Geobacillus icigianus
TAATTGAAAAAATTTTTTGCTCAATGATGAGCGCCGCTTGTTCGATGAAAATGTAAGCGGTTCCGATTTGATCTGTTAAGGAAGGAGAGTGTGGGGAATGCCACCAGCACAAGAATTAAAGCGCGAATTAAAAAGCAGGCATTTGTTTATGATTGCCCTTGGCGGGGTGATCGGCACGGGGTTGTTTTTAGGATCCGGCTATACGATTCATGAGGCGGGGCCGGGGGGAGCGGTGGCCGCTTACTTATTTGGCGGTCTCGTCATGTATTTGACGATGCTTTCGCTAGGGGAATTGGCGGTGAGAATCCCCGATGCCGGGTCGTATCAGACGTATGCAACGAAATTCATCTCGCCGGCTGTCGGCTACTGCATCGGCTGGCTGTCTTGGCTCAATTGGTCGGTGACGGTCGGCATCGAGCTGCTCACGGTCAGCATTTTGATGAAGCGATGGTTTCCCGATGTGCCGACATGGGTGTTTTGTGCGGTCTTTGCCTTGTTGTTGTTTTTGATCAACGCCTTGTCTGTCAAAGGGTTTGGCGAGGTCGAGTTTTGGTTTTCCAGCGTGAAAGTGCTGACGGTGATCGCCTTTATTGTGCTTGGATTGGCGGCGATGTTTGGCGTCATCCAGATGAAAAACGGGCAGCCTGCTCCGTTTTTCACGAACTATACGGATCATGGCGGTTTGTTTCCAAAAGGGTTTTGGGCGATTTTTTCAACCATGATATTGGTTAACTTTTCTTTCCAAGGGACGGAACTGGTCGGCGTGGCTGCCGGGGAAAGCCGCGAGCCGGAGAAGACAGTGCCGGTGGCGTTGCGCAATACGGTATGGCGCATTTTGATCTTCTTCATTCTGGCGATTTTTGTGCTGGCCGGTTTGTTTCCGTGGGAGAAGGCGGGTGTGGTGAAAAGTCCATTTGTGGTCGTGTTTGACAATATTGGTATTCCGTATGCGGCCGATATCATGAATTTTGTCATCATTACGGCGGTGCTGTCGGTGGCCAATTCAGGATTGTATGCAACGTCGCGCGTGCTTTGGTCGATGTCGCGTCAAGGAATGGTGACGCCGTTTTTCAGCAAACTGTCGAAGCGCGGCGTGCCGCTTAACGCGCTGATCGCCAGCATTGCCATCGGATGCTTGTCGCTGTTATGCAGCATTTACGCGGAAGATACGGTGTATGTTTGGTTGACGGCGATCGCCGGGTTTGGCGCGGTGACCGTCTGGGCGTCGATTGCGCTGTCGAGCTATTTGGGACGGAAGGCGTTTTTGCGCGAGGGCGGCGATGTGCGCGATTTGAAGTATCGGACGCCGCTGTATCCATTCGTGCCGCTGGCGGCGTTTGCGTTAAATATGGTGACGATCATCGGATTGGCCTTCATTCCCGATCAGCGGATCGCGCTTTACTGCGGGATTCCGTTTTTGCTCGCTTGTTATGGCTACTACCACTTGGTGGCGAAAAAACGACTTCGGCCTTTGAACGTGGAAAAAGAGGAGCTGACGGTGGCCAAGTAAAAATCATTGAAAAAAGCCATAATTATTTGCATAATATAACTATGAAACCGTTTTATAACGAAAAAATTTTTTGCTTGTTAAAAAGGAGGACGACGAAATGGTGCAGCCGTACAGACATGAACCGCTCACCGACTTTACTGTGGAAGCGAACCGGGACGCGTTTTTGGTAGCGCTCAAGAAAGTGGAATCGGAGCTTGGGCGCGATTATCCGCTCGTGATCGGCGGCGAGCGCATCATGACCGAGGACAAGATCACGTCGATCAATCCGGCCAATAAGGCGGAGGTGGTCGGCCGGGTGGCGAAAGCGAATCAAGAGCTCGCCGAACGGGCGATGAAAGCCGCCGATGAAGCGTTCCGCACGTGGAGCCGGACGAGTCCGGAAGCGCGGGCCGATATTTTGTTCCGGGCGGCGGCGATCGTGCGCCGGCGCAAGCACGAATTTTCCGCTTGGTTGGTGAAAGAAGCCGGCAAGCCGTGGCGCGAGGCGGATGCCGATACAGCCGAAGCGATCGACTTTATGGAATATTACGGCCGGCAAATGTTGAAGTTGAAAGACGGCATTCCGGTGGAAAGCCGTCCGGGGGAAACGAACCGCTTTTTCTACATCCCGCTTGGCGTCGGCGTCGTCATTTCACCGTGGAACTTCCCGTTTGCCATTATGGCGGGAACAACGGTCGCTTCGCTTGTGACGGGCAATACGGTGCTGCTGAAACCGGCGAGCGCCACGCCGGTGGTGGCGTATAAATTTGTGGAAGTGTTGGAAGAAGCGGGGTTGCCGGCTGGTGTCCTCAACTACATCCCGGGCAGCGGGGCCGAAGTGGGCGACTATTTGGTCGACCATCCGCGCACGCGGTTTATCAGCTTCACCGGCTCGCGTGATGTTGGCATTCGCATTTACGAGCGGGCAGCGAAAGTGCACCCGGGACAAATTTGGTTGAAGCGCGTCATCGCGGAAATGGGCGGCAAAGACGCCATCGTTGTGGATAAGGAAGCCGATCTGGAACTGGCGGCGCAATCGATTGTCGCCTCGGCGTTTGGCTTTTCGGGGCAAAAATGTTCGGCGTGCTCGCGCGCGATCATTGTCGAAGATGTGTATGATCAAGTGCTCAGCCGCGTCGTCGAGCTGACAAAGCAGCTCAACGTCGGCGATCCGGCGGAGCAAGCGACGTTTATGGGACCGGTGATCGACCAAAACGCGTACAACAAAATTATGGAATATATTGAGATCGGAAAACAGGAAGGCCGTCTGATGACCGGCGGAGAAGGAGACGATGCAAAAGGCTTCTTCATCCAGCCGACAGTGTTTGCCGATGTCGATCCGAATGCGCGCATTATGCAGGAAGAAATTTTCGGTCCGGTCGTCGCGTTCGCCAAAGCGCGCGACTTTGACCATGCGCTCGAGATCGCGAACAACACAGAATACGGCCTGACAGGCGCTGTCATTTCCCGCAACCGAGCGAATCTTGAAAAAGCGCGGCAAGAATTCCATGTCGGCAACTTGTATTTCAATCGCGGCTGCACGGGTGCGATCGTCGGCTATCAACCGTTTGGCGGCTTCAATATGTCAGGGACGGACTCGAAAGCCGGCGGTCCGGATTACTTACTCCTCCATATGCAAGCGAAAACGGTATCGGAAATGTTTTAAGGCAAAGGGGCTGACCCAACAGGCGATCTCCCCTCAAGAAAGACACAACATATCGTGTGGCAGGGAAGCGGCTGGTGCTTATATAGCGATGAGAGAGGGTGTCCCAGTCCTTTTGGGACACCCGCTTTTGCAACGCAACGAAGAAAACGGAAAGGAGCGGTGAAGATGGCAACCAAATCAGAACAGCTCATTGCGAAGACGGAACAATACGGGGCGCGCAATTACCATCCGCTGCCGATCGTCATCTCGGAAGCGGAAGGAGTATGGGTGAAAGACCCGGAAGGCAACCGCTATATGGATATGTTAAGCGCTTATTCGGCGGTGAACCAAGGCCATCGCCATCCGAAAATTATTGCGGCGCTGAAAAAGCAGGCGGATCGTGTCACGCTCACGTCGCGCGCGTTCCATAACGACCAGCTCGGTCCGTGGTACGAGAAAGTATGCCGATTGACAAAAAAAGAAATGGTGCTGCCGATGAATACGGGCGCCGAAGCGGTGGAAACGGCGCTCAAAGCGGCGCGCCGCTGGGCGTATGACGTCAAAGGCGTCCCGGACAACCAAGCCGAAATCATCGTTTGTGAAGGAAACTTCCACGGCCGGACGCTTGCCGCCGTGTCGCTGTCGTCCGAACCGGCTTATAAACGCGGGTTTGGGCCGCTGTTGCCGGGCGTGAAAATCATCCCGTACGGCGATATCGAAGCGCTGAAAGCCGCGATCACACCGAATACAGCGGCGTTTCTTGTCGAGCCGATCCAAGGCGAAGCGGGCATCCGCATCCCGCCGCAAGGATTTTTAAAAGCGGCGTATGACGTATGCAAAGCGAACAACGTCTTGTTCATCGCGGACGAAATTCAAACCGGGCTCGGCCGGACCGGGAAGTTGTTTGCCTGCGACTGGGAAGGCGTCGTGCCCGATATGTATATTTTAGGAAAAGCGTTGGGCGGCGGGGTGTTCCCGATTTCGTGCGTCGTCGCCAATCGCGATATTTTGTCGGTGTTTGAACCCGGCTCGCACGGCTCGACGTTCGGCGGCAACCCGCTCGCTTGCGCGGTGTCGATCGCAGCGCTCGAGGTGATTGAAGAAGAGCGTCTAGCGGAGCGTTCGCTTGAACTTGGCGAATACTTCCTTTCGAAACTAAAACAAATTCGAAACGAGGATATTAAAGAAATTCGCGGCCGCGGTTTGTTTATCGGCGTTGAGCTGCATGGCCCAGCGCGTCCGTACTGTGAGGCGCTGAAAGAGCAAGGCTTGCTTTGCAAGGAAACACACGAGACGGTCATTCGCTTCGCGCCGCCGCTCATCGTGACAAAAGAAGAATTGGACTGGGCGCTTGAGCGGATTGTGAACGTTTTATCCCGGCCGGTTTCCAGTCCAAACGAATGAGAATGCAATGCGAATAGGCTGTCAAGCGAAAGCGGGTTGCGAATCTCGTTCAACAAGAGAGCATATCGCTTGAATGGAATGCGAATAGGCTGTGAAGCGAAAGAGGGAGCTGATTCAAACGCCCGCCCAATCAAGTGTGGGGCTGGAATCAGCTCCTGTTATTTTTGCGGTCACCGCGCATTTTCTGCTAAGATAGGAGAAAGGATGGCACGGATGAAGCATACCTTCATACAGAGACGAAGAGCAAGTGAATGGAGGAAGACCCGTGCAGACATGGATCACTGATTTTATGGAGCAATTTGGCTATATCGGCATTTTCCTCATGATCGCGCTGGAAAATATCTTTCCGCCGATTCCGTCGGAAGTCATTTTGCCGTTTGGTGGGTTTATGACGACCTACACCACCTTGACGGTTCCCGGCGTCATTGCGGCAGCGACAGCGGGTTCGGTTGTTGGGGCGATCGTGCTGTACGGTATCGGCCGGCTGTTGTCGGTTGAGCGGCTTGGGCGGATCATTGACCGTTGGGGCGGATGGCTGCGGGTGAAGCCGGAAGACATCGACAAGGCGAACCGGACGTTTCAGCGCTACGGGGTGTGGGCGGTATTCTTTGGCCGCATGATTCCGCTCGTGCGCAGCTTGATTTCGATTCCCGCCGGCATGGCGAAGATGAACGTGTGGCTGTTTGTCTGGCTGTCGGTGCTCGGAACGCTCATTTGGAATACGATTTTAATCTCGATCGGGGCGGCGCTCGGTGAGTCGTGGGGGAAAGTATCGGAAGTGATTGGGATGTACGCTGAAGTGGTGTATATCCTTATTGCTGCGGTTATTGTGGTTGGAGCGATCCGCGTTTGGAAGCGGCGCTAGGTTTCTTAATTCCGACATCGTAAAAAATGGTTTGGCCAAAAAGGGCTGCCCCAAGGCTGTTTTTTCGTCTTGGAGGCGGCCCTTCTCGCAAACGGAAAACTTCCCGCTTCCACGTGAAACGGGAGTAGCGGCGAACGGGCTTTGTCGCCTGTGAGCTTTTTCATGGTCGTTAGAAGGTTCCGCGCTTCCATAACAAATAAATGAAGTATGGTGCACCGATGATTGACGCCACCACTCCTGCCGGAAGCGGTTCGGCGAGAACGTTGCGCCCGATCGTATCAGCGGCAAGCAGCAGCCAACCGCCGATGAGCATCGCTGCCGGAATGGCCCGTTCATGGCGCGGACCGACGATCATTTTGGCGATGTGCGGCGCCATTAAGCCGATAAAGGGGATGCCCCCGGTTACAGCGACGGCCGCTGCCGCGACGGCAACGGCGGTTGTCATCAGCACGAGCCGCTCGCGGCGAACATGGACGCCGACCCCGATGGCAACCGGATCGCCTAAGTGCAAAAGGTTTAGCCGTTTCGCCCGATACAGGCCGATCAACGCACCGATGACAAGCCACGGCAGCATCGCCCAAATAAACGGCCAGTCATCGCCCCAAATGTTGCCGTACAGCCATCTGGCGATAAAGTCGACTTTCGTTCGGTCGGCGGCGGAAATGAGGACAATCATGAGCCCGGAGAGCGCCATCGAAAATCCGACCCCGGTCAAGATGAACGATACCGGCTGCAGCCCGGTTGTTTGATTGTAAGAAACGGCGTAAATGGCCGCTGCCGTCAACAGCGCTCCGACGAAGGCGACGAGCGGCAGCGCGTAAAGAAACGTCCCAGCTTCAATCGGGAAAAATAAAAAGAATATAGCGACGCCCGCGCCGGCTCCGGCGTTGATGCCCAATATGCCCGGATCGGCGAGTTCATTTCGGGTGATGCCTTGCAGCATCGCTCCCGATAGGGCGAGCGCCATCCCGGCGAGCAACGTAATCACGATACGCGGCAGGCGGAGAGAAAACAAAATAAACGCTTCTTGCATCGAGCCGTAGCCAAACAGCGTCGGCACGATGCGTCCGTACGAGAGCGGCGCTTCGCCGGTGCCCAACGCGATGGCGGCCGTTGCGGCAATAAGCAACAAAAGCAGTCCCAACACGATCGTGATGCGCATTCTCATTCAAAGCCCCTCCCTTTTTTCCGCACGACAAACAAGAAAAACGGCAAGCCGATCACCGCAACGATGGCTGCCACCGGCGTTTCGAACGGGGCGTTGATCGTACGGGCCGCCGTATCAGCGACGACCATGCCGGCCGCGCCGACTGTGGCCGACAGCGGGATGATGAATCGGTAATCGGCGCCGGCGATCGCGCGCACAAGATGAGGGATCATCAAGCCGATGAAGGTGATGTTGCCGGCGATGGCGACCGACGCTCCTGTCAATAAAAAGATAGCCAAAAACAGCCACGTTTTGACGGCTGTTGTTTTTTGTCCGACGCCGACGGCGACGTCTTCGCTCAAGCTAAGAATCGTCAGCTGCCGCGAATACCATGCGGCAATGGCGAGCCCGCTCACGATGAGCGGAATGACGACGGACAGCTGTTTCCACGACGTTCCGGCTACCCCGCCCGATGTCCACATCGAAACGTCTTTGGAAATATGAAAATAAAGGCCGACCCCTTCAGCGACGGCAAACAAAAGCGCTGAGATTGCCGAACCGGCTAGGACGATGCGCAATGGTGAAAAGCCGCCTTTGCGGGCGGCGCCGATGCCAAAGACCATCCCTGCTCCCACAGCCGCCCCAAGCAGACAAGCGACGGTGATTACGAGATAATGGGCGGAAGGAAAACAGGCCATCGTTATGGCCAACGCTGCGTTCGCTCCAGCGGTTAGGCCAAGCAGTCCCGGGTCAGCGAGCGGGTTGCGTGTCATTCCTTGCATGATCGCCCCGGCGACGGCGAGTCCGGCACCGACAAAGGCCGCCGCCGTTTCCCGCGGCAGACGGAGCTCGCGAATCACGTCAAGCTGTTTGCCTTGTTCGTTGGAGAAGAGCGCTCGCCATACGTCGCTCCACGTCGTGTCGGCGGCGCCAACCACCATCGAGCCAAACCAGACAGCGGCAAGCAGAATGAGCGACAACAGGAAGGCATAACGAAATGGCAGCAGCCTTCGGTTCATTTCCATCGGCGATTTCCCCCTTTTGCACAAGAAAGGACGGGACATTCACGCACGGTGAATCTCCCGTCCTGTTGGTTATTGGCCTAAAAAGTGTTTCTTAAAGAAATCAAGCTGGTGTTCTAATGTAATCGGATCATTGAAATAAAAGGATTTGGCATCGGCAACAAACATATGCCCGTTTTTCACTGCCGGAATGTTTTTGAATGTGTTGGTTTCCATGAATGACGTGTCGCTGTCGCTATATTTGCTTACGATGAGGTAATCGCCGACAAATTGCGGCAGCGCTTCGAGAGAGACAGCGTAATAACCGGATTTGAGCGCGTGCTCTTTGACTTTCTCTGGCATTTTCAGCTTCATTTCTTGGTATAAAATTTCTGTTCCGCGTCCCCAGTTGTTTCCGAAGACGTAAAGCTGCTTATCGAAGTTTTCCATCACGGTCACCGTGGCGTTGTCGCCGATTTTCGCCCGGATTTGTTTTCCGGCTTCTTGTGCCCGTTTTTGGAAATCGGCAATCCATGCTTTCGCCTCTTTCTCTTTATTGAGCAATTTTCCGTATTCTAAAATCAAGTCTAAGTAATTGAGCTTTCCGTATGTAAACGTGACGGTTGGAGCGATCTTTTTCAGTTTTTCGACGTTTTTTGTATTGGATAAGCCAACAATTAAGTCCGGTTTTAATGCCATAATTTTTTCGATGTCTTCATCGGTTACGGTCTGGGCATTTTTGAGCTTGTCCTGAAGAAGCGGATTCATTTTCGACCATGAATCGGCTCCGACGATTGGCACATCGAAGGCGGCGACATATCCAGCACCCCATAACGCCACAACGCGTTTCGGATGAGCAGGCACTTCGATTGGCCCGTTTTCTGATTGATAGGTCATCGTTTCCTTTTCTTTTTTAGCGGAAGGAGCGTTGGTTTCCTTCTGATGATTGGCGGCGTTGCCGCACGCGCTTAACACAAGGATAAAAAGAAGCAACAAGGAAAGCCACGTTTTTCTCATGATGAATAAACTCCTTTCAGCAAATGATACGTAAAACAAACTGGTTTGTTCGTCCGCGGGTCGCGGCCGATGTCAGCGTCAATGCCAAACACGTCGCGAAGCACTTCACGGCAAATGACGTCTTCGCTCGGCCCGGCTTTGACGATTTGGCCCGCTTTCATAGCGATCACATAGTCGGCAAACCGCGCCGCTTGGTTAATGTCATGGAGCACCATCACAATTGTCCGCCCTTCTTCTTTGTTCAGCCGTTCAAGCAGCTCGAGCACCTCGAGTTGATGGGCGATGTCCAAATACGTCGTCGGTTCGTCCAAAAAGATGATGTCCGTCTCTTGCGCGAGCGCCATGGCGATCCAGACGCGCTGCCGCTGTCCGCCGGAGAGGGCATCAACCGGCCGATGTTTCAACTCGGCTGTTTTTGTCACGGCAAGCGCCCAGTCGATCGCCTCGTAATCTTGTTTCGTTAGGCGGCCCCATCCTCTTTGATAAGGAAAGCGGCCGTATGAGACGAGCTCAGCGACGGTCAATCCGCTTGTCGCTTCCGGCGTCTGCGGCAAAATGGCCATTTTTTTCGCCAGCTCTTTCGTTGGCTGTTGTGAAATCGCCCGGCCATCCAACATCACCGCCCCGGATTGCGGGGAAATGATGCGCGTCAGCGTTTTGAGCAGCGTCGACTTGCCGCACCCGTTCGGCCCGATCATGGCGGTGATTTGCCGGTCGGGAATGCGGACGGACAAGCGTTCGAAAATCGTCCGGTCATCGTAGCGGACGGTCAGTCCGTCAGCGTATAGGCGGACCATGCGGCCACCTCCTTTTGAACTAGGAAAATGAGAATCAATATCAATAACAATCTTATTATAGCGAATCCGATGAAAAACGCAATGATTTTTTAAAAATAGCAATCTGTTTTACTTGCGAACAAGGCATCTATTTGCGTGGTCTCGATGGTCGACCAAAAAATGCGCATCGTTCAAAGAAACGGTCATCGCCAAACTGTTTGACTCGGGCGTGTCCATGGAATCGTCGGCATGGCTGTCCAAATTCACGGCGGCTTCCGCTTGGAGACGATGAAGCCGACGAATACGTTTGCCGCTCATCGCTTGGCGCAATACGCGAAGGAAAAAGGGAAGCTTGATGATGTCGTCGAACGGCTGTTTTTCGCGTATTTCACCGAATCAAAGCGAATCAGCGACCGCGCCGTGCTCCTTGACATCGCGGAAGCGGCCGGGCTTGACCGAAGCGAGACGGAAGCGGTGCTTCATGGCGGCCGCTACACGGAGCAAGTGCGAAACGATGAAGCGGAGGCAGCCCGGCTTGGCGTCCGCGGTGTGCCGTTTTTCGTGCTGAATGGAAAGTATGCCATTTCTGGGGCTCAGCCGGTCGATGTGTTCCGGCGGGCGCGAGAAACGGTGTGGGAGGAGAAACAACAAGCTTCGCCGTTGCGGCCGCTCGCTGACGAAGGCGGCACATGCACGGATGGCAACTGCTCGATCGACGAATCCGTCCGTTAAGCAAATGAACAACCGGCTCGAGTCCTCCGAGCCGGTTGTTTTTTGCCATTCCATTGAGGTAAGGCCGGTAGGATGAAGGAAAATCAGCCGCGCTTCACAAACAGCGGCAAGTCCGTATGCCCCATTGCGCGGACGTAGACGAACAGCTGCCCTTTATGGTGGATTTCGTGATCCATCGCCATTGGCAGCAGCTGCGCGGCTGGGATGTGAATGCCAAAGTCGGAAACATCAATTTGCAACAGGGCGGGCTCTTCATCGATCATCACGTTTACCGCTCCACCCCTAGGGGGAATCATATCACTCCTACCTGAGCTCCCTTTCCTTCATGGCAATGGAAGAAACTCCTCTTATTCATTACAATGAAAGTAAATCGTTCAGCGCGTCCACACATGACGATGAATGGGGAAAACGCAAAGTGGGAAAGGATGGGGAAAGATGAAACAGACCTCTGCGCCCGATCCGCTGCGGATCAAAGTGCTCATTGCCGATGACAATTCCTTTGTCCGCGAAGGGCTGCGGATCATCTTAAGCACGTATGACGAGTTTGATGTCGTCGCGACCGTAAGTGATGGGAAAGAGGCGGTGGAATATTGCCGGCATCATGAAGTCGATATTGCGTTATTGGATGTGCGCATGCCGAACATGAACGGCGTCGAAGCGACGAAGCTCATCTGTGAGCAGACGAAGACAAAGCCGCTGATTTTGACGACGTTTGATGATGATGAGTACATTATGGATGCCATCCAATACGGCGCAAAGGGATATTTTTTAAAAAATACCGATCCAGAGCGAATCCGGGAAGCGATCAAAGCCGTTTATCACGGTCAAGTGGTCATGCAAGAGGTGGTCATGGAAAAAATCAAGTCCAATCTCAAAGAAGAAAAAGGACCGACGCCGAAAATCGACAAACGTCTGTTTACTGAGCGAGAGTTGGACATTATGGCGCTCATTGCGAAAGGGCTTTCGAATAAAGAAATTGCCAGCCAGCTATTTATCTCCGAGGGAACGGTGGCTAATTACATTACGTCCATTTTCAATAAAACAGGATTGCAGCATCGAACGCAAATCGCTGTTTATTACTTGACGGGGAAAATCGGTTGAGGGAGCGGTATGGAACGTTTGCTTCTGTTTTACAAACTCATTGTATGGGGATATGCAGCGCTTGATTATATCTCATCGGAACAGAGGAATGAATCTTGGTTTGTCTTGTCCTCTCTGATTTATTTTTGTCTCAGTTTGTCTGCTTCTATCGTTCGAAATGTAAGGTGGAAAAAGGGAGCGGCGCTGTGTTCCGTCGTCCTTGTGATCCTTTCCAGCGCCTATGTGGAGCCGTCATTTGGTTTATTGTTGCCTCTCAATGGATATGAGTTGGCTTCGTTCTATATTCCCCGACTATGGGGGATATGGGTGGTGCTGCTTGTTCCTATGGTTTGGCTTGGCCCTTCGGCAGCGAAATTGTATGGTCTTGTGGCGTTGTTCAGTCTTGTCAGCGTGACGACAGCCAAGCGCCATCTTGAGCGGATGAAACAACAAGAAGATCGTTTGGATCAACTGCGTAACGATTGGCATCGGCTGACAAGGAGTGTCAACGAATATCATCAATATATCAAGCAATCGGAATATATGTTGCAATTAGAAGAGCGAAACCGTTTGTCACAGCGCATTCATGACCAAATCGGCCATTCGCTGACGGGGGCGCTCATTCAGATGGAGGCGGCCAAACGGTTGATGGATGGAGACCGCAACAAGGCAAAACAATTGTTGGAAAACGCCATCCACATTTCCAAAGAAGGCATTGAACAAATTCGGATGACCTTAAAACAGATGAAACCGCCGCCTGAGCAAATGGGGATCAATCGAGTGAAATTATTTATTGATGAGTTTTCCGCCCAACATCATCTCCCGATTCCACTCGTATGCAAAGGGGATCTGGATGTGATTACGCCAATCCAATGGAAAGTCATTTATGAGAACATGGCCGAGGCGTTGACGAATGCGATCAAATACGCCGAGGCTACCGCCATTGCCGTTGAGATTCACGTCTTGAATCGAGTCATCAAGGTGGAAGTGAAAGATAACGGGAAAGGTGCGACCAAGATCAAGAAAGGGCTTGGGATCATCGGCATGGAGGAACGGGCGGCCTCTGTTCATGGCACGGTCATTGTCGATGGGACAAACGGGTTCTCTGTCACAACGTTGCTTCCGATTCATGAGTAATTCGTGAATTTTCTCATGTCAACGAGATGAATTCCTGCACTTACAGGAGTTCATCTTTTTTTCTATAATCAATAACACCAAGTATGGAAAGAAGGTGGAACGGTGAACATGTTGGAAATCAAGCAGGTCACGAAAAAATTTGGCGACTTCATTGCGGTAGATCATATGTCCCTCTCTGTCGCCGAAGGAGAAATCTTTGGCTTTCTCGGAGCCAACGGAGCGGGAAAAAGCACCACGATCAATATGATTGCCGGGTTGCTGCGCCCGAACGCAGGTGAAATCACGATTCTCGGCAAGGACATCACGAGGCACCGCCAGTTTGCCAAACGACAGATCGGCATCGTGCCTCAAGAAATCGCCATCTATGAAAATTTGACGGCGTATGAGAATGTAGAGTTCTTTGCCGGATTGTATGGACTGCGCGGCGCGGAGCTGCGCCAGCGGGTGGAAGAGGCGCTTGAGTTTGTTGGCTTGAGCGATAAACGCAAACGTTATCCGAAGCATTTCTCAGGCGGGATGAAACGGAGGCTCAATATCGCCTGTGCGATCGCCCATCGGCCGAAGCTCATCATTATGGACGAACCAACAGTCGGCATCGATCCGCAGTCGCGAAATGATATTTTAGCTGCGGTCAAAAAGCTCAATGACATGGGATGTACGATGATTTATACAAGCCATTACATGGAGGAAGTTGAAGAAATTTGTACACGAATCGCGATCATTGATCACGGAAAGATCATCGCAGAGGGGACAAAGGAGCAATTGGAAGCGATGATTACCGATACAAAAGATATTTGGATCGAAATCAGGGGCATGGATCAGCTCAACAAGCAGCATCTACAAGACATTCCCGGGGTCAAGGCGGTGCAATGTGAAGAAAATATAATTAAAATCAGTTCGGACATCAATGTTAATCATTTAAATCAAATTGTGCAATGTTTGATCAATGACGGGGTGGAGATCCGGTCGCTCGAAGACCAATCACCGAATTTAGAAACCGTTTTTCTTACGCTGACGGGGAGAAATTTGCGCGATTCATGACCGATCTTTCATTGGGCAAAGGAGGTGCTTCTTTTGAATATTGTTCGGATCGCGGTAAAGGAGATCAAAAGCGATTTTCGTGATGCCCGGACGCTGTTTTTCATGCTGCTGTTTCCGATCGTACTCATGTTCATCTTAGGAACAGCCCTTTCTCACGCGTTCCAATGGACGGTTTCCATCGGTGAGGTACGCGTCTTCTACAAAGACCAAACAGCCGGGCAGTTGTCGGCATCGATTCACGCCTTGGCTCAAGAGGCGAAGAAAGCCCATATCAATTTTCAAAAGGTGCCGGACGATATGAATGGAAAGCAAGCGGTTCAGGACGGAAAAGCCGATGGGTATGTCGAGATCGGCCTACATGGGGTCGAGTTGTACACGAATGAACATAACAAGGTAAAAGGAGCGATTGTTCAAGGAGTGATGGGCGCGTTTGTCGGCCAATATCAGCTGGCCATGGCCGTTTCGCAAGGGCAGCCGGGTTCGTTTCAGCCCAATCGAAATCCGCATGAGGAGTACATTCAAGAACGATCGCTGCGTTCCAAACGAAAACCGGGGGCGATGGATTATTATGCGGTGGCGATGACGACCATGATCGCTTTGTATAGCGCATTGCCTGGCAGCTCTTTGTTGCGGGGAGAGCGGACGCGGAAGACGGCTGACCGCCTTTTGGCGGCCCCTGTTCGCAAAAGCGAGATTTTTATTGGAAAACTGGCCGGAAACATCGTGGCGAATTTTCTTTGTGTGGCCGTAGTGATCTTGTTTAGTAAACTTGTTTTTCACGCGTATTGGGGGCGTCACTTCAGTCTCGTGTATTTGCTTCTGTTGACTGAAGTGGTATTGGCCATAAGCTTTGGGCTAGGGATGAGCTATCTGGCAAGGACGGAAGGAGCGGCGCGAACGATAGCGATGGTCATCATTCAGCTCGCTTCTTTTTTCGGGGGTGCTTATTTTCCGATCGATGAAACGAAGTGGTTTGCTCATTTGTCGCCGCTTTCTTGGATGAATGAAACGATTTTTAAAATGGTATATGCCAACGATGTGTCCAGCGTGGTTCCAACCATGTTTCTCAATGTCGGTCTAGCGGCGTTGTTTTTATTGATCGCGGTGGCGTCTGTAGCGAGACGGGAGGGATTATAGGGTGAACGATGTGATTTGGTTGGTGAAGTATACGTTAAAGCGAACGTTCCGTCGAAAAATCAATTTTTTGTTATACTTTGGCACGCCGTTGGCGGCGATCCTTTTGTCTTTGTTTGCGGCCGGGAGCAACCCTGTCAAGGAGGTGCGCATCGGGATCGTCAATGAGGATCATGGACGGATTACCGATGATACGATCCATTTTCTGAAAAACATTGACCATCTATCAGTGAAAAGCGTCACGTTGTCAGCAGTGGACGACCAAATCACCTCGCAAAAGGTGGATGGCGTGTTGATTTTTCGCCAAGGGTTTTCCAAAAGCGTCCAGCACGGCCAACCTCGGCCGATTGAACTCGTCTCGCTCAAGGGAGCGGAAATCACTACGTTTATCAAATCATACTTGCATGAATACATTGATCATCTGGCCACATTGGGGCGATTGGCCAATGGAAACACCGATCTCTTTTGGAAAATGTATGAACGGTATCAACACGCACCGTTCCGGTTAGCTATTCACTCCTTATCCGATACGTCCAAACAAAAAGCGATCACGTATCAAACGATCGGCTACTTGCTCATGATCATGGTAATGTCAGCGGGAAATTTGACGGAGATCATCCTCAAAGAAAGAGAAGAGCGCACGTATTCTCGATTATTGACGACACCGATTCAAGCCAGAACGTATGTGTTATCGAATGTTGTGGTGAATGTGTTGGTCATAACGGTACAGATGATCGTGACCTTTGTGGCGATGAAAAACATCTTTCATATTTATCCTAACGTTCCGATGTGGCAAATGGCCCTCGTACTTTTCGTTTTCTCTTTATCGGCAATCGGGTTGGCTTTGATTACGGTGATGGTGGCGAACAGCTCCACCTCCGCCGGAGCGCTGCAGCCATTGATCACCGTTCCGACCTGCATGCTGGCCGGCTGTTTTTGGCCCGTCGAGTTGATGCCGAAGTTTTTGCAAAAGGCGGCGTACTTTCTACCGCAACGGTGGACGCTTGATTTCTTAGTGAAGCTGCAGGAGGGGCGTTCTTTTGGCAGTTTGTATTTGCATGTGTTGATTCTTCTCGCGTTTGCACTGACGTTTTTCCTTATTGCTGTTTATACGTTCAGCCGAAGTCAGCAGAATGGACAATTTGTGTAACGATGTTGAATGGTTGTTGATCGCTAGCGGTGCAAGAGGCCTTCATTGGTGTGGAACCGTTGGGTAGTCCTTAAATCAAGCACAGCCGAAGCAGATGGCTGTGCCTTATTTTATTGGTTTTGGGAAACTGTCCATCGCATTTTCGCTCGTCATGCTTATGCTAATAGTGACAGATTCCTAAGCGAGAAGGGTGGGAGAGAGAAGCGCGATGGTGAATATTTTTCTTGACCCCGGTCACGGGGGGACGGACACTGGGGCGGTCGGTAACGGATTGCGGGAGAAAGACATCACGCTGTCCATCGCCTTGGAGATGAGCCGCCTTTTGCAAAGTGAGTACGAAGGAGTTTCCGTGCAGCTGAGCCGGACAAAAGATGAAACGGTGTCGCTCGATGAACGGACGGAGCGAGCCAACCGCTGGGGGGCCGATTTATACGTTTCGATCCACGTAAACGCGGGCGGTGGCACGGGATACGAAGATTACATTTACTACGAGCTGTCGGAAAATTCCCGAACGGCGCGCATTCGTGATGTGCTGCATGAAGAAGTGATTCGGGCGACAGGATTCCGCGACCGTGGAAAAAAGAAGGCGAATTTTCATGTGCTAAGGGAGACAACGATGCCAGCGGTGTTGACGGAGAACGGGTTTATCGATAATGAGGAAGACGCAAAAAAATTGGCGGACACCGAATTTTTGCGGACGATTGCCCGCGGTCATGTCAACGGACTAGAACGGGCGCTCGGATTGAGAAAAAAAGAAGGGACGCCGAACAATCCTCCTGAGCAGGATCCGGATGAGCCAAGCGTTCAAAGATTGACGCGTGTGATCGTTGATGGCAAGCAAGTTGGCGTCTTTGCTAAACCGGAAAACGCGCTGCGCCAAGTGGAGCATTATTTAGGAAGAGCGAAGCGGATTGTGCTTGAGCAAGTCGAGGAATGACGAGAACGCTTGCCTAGTTTTCAGCTAGGCGAGCGTTTTTCGTTCGTTCGTCCTAGTGGAAAGGCCGCCTCCTCCTTTGTTCAGCCGTCATATGAGTATAGCGAGAAACAAAGGAAGGGGGAAAAGACATGTTTGGCTATTCGATCGTCCAGTTGGCCCGTCGCCATGCGGGGCGGTTGGATCGTCCTCTCCGCCATGCGCTTGTCAATATGTACAAACCGATGACGCGCATGCCGTGCATTTTTCACCGCTGGGCCGAGCGCTGGCTGCGGAAATGGCGGAGGCTTTCCGTCTTGATTGAAGTCGAAAATGCTGAAGGGATGGAGGCAGTGGCCAAAGCGGAACGCGATCATTTCCGTATGACAGTACGCCACCATTTTCGCCATGTTCCCTTCTACAGCGCAAGGGTGACACCAGCAGCGCTTGAGCAGCTGCTTGAGCATCCAAAAGTGAAGAAAGTGTATCTGAACCGCACGATCAAGGCGTTATTAAACAACGCCGTGCCATCGGCGAATGCGAAACACGTCACCGTCAATGGAACCGAGCTGAGCGGCAAAGGGGTGACGATTGCGATTGTCGACACCGGCATTGCCCCGCATCCCGATTTAGAGGGGCGGATTGTGGCGTTTGTTGATTTGGTGAACGGGCGCACGGAGCCGTATGACGATAACGGGCATGGCACCCACTGCGCCGGCGATGCGGCCGGAAACGGGCGCATGTCCGACGGGCTGTATGCCGGGCCGGCGTATGAGGCGAACGTCGTGGGCGTCAAAGTGCTCGACCGCTCGGGAAGCGGGACGCTAGAGACCATTATGCGCGGCATCGAATGGTGCATTGACTACAATAGGAACAACCCGGCTAAGCGCATTCAAATCATTTCTTTATCGCTTGGTGGGGAGCCGCAGCCGTTCCCGGCCGAAAATGATGATCCGCTCGTGCAAGTCGTCGAACGGGCGTGGGAAAACGGCATTGTCGTCTGTGCAGCGGCGGGAAATGAAGGACCAAATTATGGAACAATCGCCAGCCCGGGCATCAGCGACCGCATCATTACGGTCGGCGCCCTCGATGACCGTGATACGGCGGCAACGCGCGCCGATGATGCGGTGGCGCCGTTTTCGAGCCGGGGGCCGACGGAATATGGGGTGACCAAACCGGATCTCGTCGTCCCGGGGGTCAACATTGTTTCGCTTCGCGCGCGGCGTTCATTTCTTGACAAGATGAATAAGCAAAGCCGGATCGGTGATTATTATACGGCGATGTCCGGCACATCGATGGCAACGCCGATTTGCGCCGGCATTGTCGCGTTAATGCTGCAGGCGAAACCAACCGCGACGCCGGACGAAATCAAGCAGGCGTTAAAAGACGGCGCCGATTTGTGGAAGGGACGCGACCCGAACGTATACGGGGCGGGCTACGTAAATGCGAAACGGGCTGTCGAGCGGCTGCGGCAAGGCTAGAAAAAAAGAGGGAGGCGCTTAGTGAGCGCTTCCCTCTTCGTCTTCACGGTTGTTATAATCGTATTTCGATGGATCGACCGGTTTAAAGCCTTTGGGCGTGTAGAACCGGAGCAAATCGCCGTAAACGACTTTATCGGACAAATCGAGCTTCGTGCGCACGATTTGTTCAAGACGCTTGATTTCCGGCGTTTCTTTGAGCGGTTCGCCCGTTTTTGTATCATAGTATTTCCCGTTGACGGCCGTGACTGTCGGTGTGACAAAATCGCCGTTGCGGAACGGGATGATCTCTTGATGGTCCGGTGACAACAAGTCTGTTCCAAAGTGGACATAGTTTTTCGTATCGATGCCAAGCAAGTGCAGCAGCGTCGGCAGTAAGTCGATTTGCCCGCCAAACTCGTGAATGACGCCGCCTTTGACGCCCGGAACGTGGATAAATAGCGGCACCCGCTGCAATTGGGCATGTTCGTACGGCGTAATTTCTTTTCCTAAAATTTGGGCCATGGCTTTGTTATGGTTTTCGGAAATGCCGTAATGGTCGCCGTACAAAATGATGACCGAGCGGTCGTACAGGCCCGATTTTTTCAGATAATCAAAGAACTCTTTGACAGCCTCATCCAAGTAGCGAGCCGTTTGGAAATAACGGTCGACCGAGCCGTCGCCAGTCGTTGCCGGCGGGATTGTAGCGTCTTCCTCGCTGATCGGGTACGGGAAGTGGTTCGACAACGTAATGAATTTTACATAGAACGGCTCTTTCAACGTCTCTAACAGCGGGATCGACTCCCGGAAGAACGGTTTGTCTTTCAGACCGTAGTTCAAGACGTCTTCGTCGTTCATATCGTAGTAGCTCGCGTCAAAAAAGTGGTCAAAGCCGAACGACTTATAAATTTCGTCGCGGTTCCAGAACGTTTTATAGTTGCCGTGGAAAACGGCGCTTGTATAGCCGTATTGATGCAAAATGGCCGGAGCCGCATGGTACGTATTTTGCCCCTTGGTCGTAAAGACGGCGCCTTGTGGCAGGCCGTACAACGAGTTTTCCAACATAAACTCCGCGTCCGACGTTTTTCCTTGTCCGGTTTGATGGAAAAAGTTATCAAAATAGAACGTATTCGGATCACGGGTGAGCGAGTTCAAAAACGGCGTGACCTCTTCCCCATCCAACTTGTAGTTAATGATAAAATTTTGAAGAGATTCCAAATGGATGTAAATGACGTTTTTGCCTTTCGCCACCCCGAAATATTTCGGGTTCGGTTTGGCGTATGTAGCCTGCACGTGGTTCAGCACCGTCGTGATGTCGCTTTTGTTCGCAAACGCCCGTTGTGTCGATGATTTCATGCTTTGGAACGCGTCGTAAATCAAATAGTTGTATACCCCTAAATATTTGACGATATAGTTGCGGTCAAACGTTCTCGTCAGCAGTTGCGGGCGGTCAGCCTCAGCGAGCGCCAAATTGACGCTGAACATCAGAATGGCTGAAGCGAATACAATGCTTTTTTTGAAGCGGCCGGCTTGCACTTGCGGGAGCGGAACGCGCTTAGAGATCACAAGCGCCGCCAAAATGGCCGTATCCAAGAAATAAAACACATCGTACCACTTCAGCAATTCCCAAATACTTCCACCCAAATCGCCGAAGTTTTTCGTTTGCGTCAACGTCGGCAACGTAATGAAATCGCTGAAAAAGCGGTAATAGACGATGTTAGCGTATAAGATGAACGACAAAATGAAATTAATAATGATGATCCAGCGGTAGAAGCGCGCGTCCTTTGCGAGGAGCGCCAACCCTAAGAAAAACACTGCCGAACTGATCGGGTTGATCAGCAGCAAAAGTTCCTGCATCGAATTGCTGATGCCGAGGTTAAACTCGGCCAAATAGGCGATGTACGTCTTCAGCCAAAACAACAGCACCGCCAAAATAAAAAAACCAATATATTGGTTAGAGAGAGAACGGCACATCGTCAACCAAGCTCTTCCCATTTTTTTGGCGTTCACGTCCTCTTCTCCTCCTTTACCTCGTATTCTTCCATCCTACATTTCTCTTTATATGAAAATATGCACGTTGCGTTCTTACATCATTTTACATCGGATCGTCTCCATGTCAAGTAGCATAATACTTCTTTTGCCAAAAGTCAATGGAATGTTTTTCGGGATGATGAACGCCTCCTTCCTCGTTTGGCTGGATGCGGCGGCGAGGAATGGACTGCCATTTATTATAGACGAATCGCAACGAAAAAAGTTTCAACAAGTTTGTCCCGATGTCCATGCTCTTTACCCATTTTATTACCCCGATTTACGGTTATGATAAAAATTGTCCCGTACCGAGAACGGGTTATTTTTGGTATAGTTTTTCTATATGCGGTCCGCTGCCTTGAATAAAGTAGAGGGAAGGTGATGGGATGATGAAGCGAAAAGGCGCGTTTTTGGATCCGCCGAAAATTCTCGTACTAGGGTTCGCGCTCATTATTCTGGCAGGGGCGCTGCTGCTGACGCTTCCTATGGCGACGGTCAACGGAAAAGGGCTGCCGTTTTTGGACGCGCTGTTTACCGCGACGTCAGCGACGTGTGTCACCGGCCTAGTCGTTGTGGATACAGGAACAACGTTCACCCTGTTCGGTCAACTTGTCATTTTGGCATTAATCCAAGTTGGCGGGCTCGGGTTTATGACGTTTGCGACATTGTTTGCCTTTTTGCTCGGCAAGCGCATTTCGCTCAAAGAGCGGCTCTTGCTGCAAGAGGCGCTGAACCAGTTGACGATTGAGGGCATCGTTCGATTGGTGAAACGCATTTTTATTTTCACCATCGTGATTGAAGGCGTGGGCGGCGTGTTGCTTTCGCTTCGGTTTGCGTTGGACATGCCGGTCGGCCGGGCGATTTATTTCGGGTTTTTTCATGCGATCTCCAACTTTAACAACGCCGGCTTTGATTTAATGGGCGAATTTCGCAGTTTGACCGGGTACGTAGATGACCCGGTCGTCAGCCTTGTCGTGCCGCTGCTGATCATTTTAGGGGGAATCGGTTTCATCGTCATGAACGAAGTATACGAATATCGGCAAACACGCCGCCTTTCCCTTCACACGAAAGTGGTCGTTGTGACGACCGGCTGGCTCCTGCTGGCCAGCATGGCGTTGATTTTGTTGCTGGAGTGGAACAATCCGAAAACGATGGGACCGCTGTCGCTGTCAGGGAAGTTGTTGTCTGCCTTTTATCAGGCGGTGACACCGCGAACTTCAGGTTCGAACACACTCAACATCCCCGATTTGACGCAGCCGACCTTGTTTCTTATCATTTTCCTTATGTTTGTCGGCGCCTCGCCGGGCTCGACGGGCGGAGGAATCAAAACGACAACGTTCACGACCTTGCTTGGCGCCGTATGGTCGCAAATCCGCGGGAAGGAAGATGTCGTGCTGTTTCGCAACCGCATCATTTACGATACGGTATACAAGTCGCTGACGGTGACGATGAGCGGGTTGTTCGTTGTCATGTTGGTCACGATGGTGCTGACGGTGACCGAGAGCGGCAAAGATTTCTTAATGATTTTATTCGAGGCGACATCGGCGTTTGGGACCGTCGGATTGTCAATGGGGTTGACGCCGGAATTGTCTCCGTTAGGGAAAATGGTCATCATTTTGACGATGTTTGCCGGCCGCGTCGGCCCGCTGACGATCGCCTATGCGGTGACGTTGCGCCGTCAGCCCGATCCGTTCCGTTATCCGAAAGGGAGAATGATGATCGGATAACGGCGGGAATAATACAAATAAACGCCTGAGGGAGTGAGCAAAAGAAAAACAAAGAGAACGTGAGCGATCGTTCGCCCGGCAAGGAAAAATGACCGAAAGCAGCGAAAAATCGTCATTAGTTGCCGATTTTTCTTGTTTACCGCATGAAGGACGAGGAGTACGATATGAAAACAAGAGCACCAGTAACTAGGCGCTGAATCCATGACGGAGCGAGGAGCCCAACGTTGTAACGGTTTCGTTACTGGGGGTGAATCCGAACAGGAAGGGCATCTCTCCAAGCCCGAACCCGACAGCGAACTCCGCAAGCGCTTTTTGGGGAGGGACGAGTATGTTTTTCGGCTGCTTTTAGCCGCTGAGTGCGTCCTCGGCGGTTTTTTCTTTTTGGCTGACAGACATGGCAAGGAGGAATTGAAGACATGGCTTCGCTGAAACGATGGGTAATCGGCAAACCGATGGAAACGAAACAGTTAAAACATGAAAAATTGCCAAAATGGAAAGCGTTAGCTGTTTTTTCATCGGATGCGCTGTCATCGGTAGCCTACGCGACCGAAGAAATTTTGTTGGTGTTGGCGCTGTTAGGAACGAGCGTCTTTTTCTACTCGCTTCCCATTGCGGTAGCGATTTTAGTGTTGCTGCTGCTGGTGACCCTCTCCTACCGGCAAATCATTTACGCCTTTCCGTCCGGGGGAGGGGCGTATGTGGTCGCACGCGATCATTTAGGGACGAAAATTAGTTTAGTGGCCGGGGCGGCGCTCATGATCGATTATATTTTGACGGTCGCCGTCAGCATCAGCTCCGGCGTCGCCGCGTTGACATCGGCTTTTCCGGGGCTGCTGCCGTGGAAAGTAGAGGTCGCTGTCGCCTTTGTTTTGGGATTGATGATTTTGAATTTGCGCGGCATCACCGAATCGGCGACGGTTTTTGCCTATCCCACATACGTATTTATCGGTTTTGTTCTCATGATGATCGCAGCCGGTGGATGGCAATTGTGGCAGGAAGGGTGGCATGGGTTCACGAGGCAGGAGCATGCATCGACAGCCCATATGTTCGCATCGGGGTACAGTTGGTTTCTTTTGTTGCGCGCTTTTTCTTCGGGATGTTCGGCCATGACGGGAGTCGAAGCAATCAGTAACGGCGTGCCGGCGTTCCGGCCCGACAGCTCGAAAAACGCCGCCATTACGATGGGATGGATGTCCTTGCTGCTCGGCACGATGTTTTTAGGCATCACAGTGCTGGCAGCTGGATTTGGTGTGACACCGGCTGAGCACCAGACGGTGATTTCGCAAATTGGACGTCACGTCTTCGGAAATGGACTTTTGTTTTACTTGTTCCAGCTGACAACGATGCTGATTTTAGTGCTTGCCGCCAATACGAGTTTTGCCGGGTTTCCACAGCTGACGTCGATCATGGCGAGAGACGGATTTTTGCCGCGAAGCTTGGCGGCCCGAGGGGATCGCCTCGTGTTTTCCAACGGTATTATTTTATTGAGCGTGCTGGCGATTTTGTTGATCGTTATTTTTCATGCCGAAACGCATTCGCTCATCCCGCTTTACGCGGTTGGTGTCTTTCTTTCCTTTACCATCGGTCAGAGCGGGCTGATGAAAAAATTATGGAATCGGGAAGAAGGACGGAAGATCGGCGTGCTGTTTACCGTTGGAATGGGAGCGGTGGTCACCGGAATGGTGACGATTGTCACGATGGTCGCTAAATTTGCGCAAGGGGCGTGGATCGTTATTGTGGCGATTCCGCTGTTCGTCTGGATGTTCATCCGAATTCATGAACACTACAAAAAACTCGGCAAGCAGCTGCGCTTGGACGAACGGGAGTGGCAACGTCCCAAAAAAATATGGAAACCAAAAGTTATTATTCCGATTTCCGGCGTCAGCAAAGTAGTCGACCAGTCCGTTCAGTACGCCCGCAGCATTTCTGATGACATTACCGCTTTGTCGATCATTTTCGACGAAAAAGACGAACAAAAACTGCGGCAGAAATGGGAGACGTTTTATCCAGACATCCCGTTGACCATCATCTATTCCCCGTATCGAACGATTTTATCGCCGCTGCTTGAGTATATTACGCGAACAGAAAAAGAAGCTGATCGAGCGCCGGTGACAGTACTCTTGCCACAATTTGTTGTGAAAAAATGGTGGCATACGTTTTTGCATAACCAAACCGCAATCATTTTACGCTTTGTTCTCATTATGAAAAAAGATGTCGTCATCGCGACATTGCCGTATCATTTGCGGGAATAATGTCGAGAAAAGAGGAAGTATTTCCCCGGAAATCGATTCGTGTCGAAGGGGATGACATTCCCCTTGCCGTACTGGATTGCATATTTTACGGCAAGGGGGGATTTGAATGTGGTTATGGGTATCGATGATGGGGTTGGCTTTGAGCGTGAGCATGGACAGTTTGAGTGTGGGGATTTCATATGGGATGAGGGGGATCCGTTTTCCCTTTCTTTCATTGACGCTCATTTCATTGATGTCTGGAGTGGTAGTGTTTGCTTCCATGCACATCGGCGAGTGGCTGGCGCTTCTGTTGCCGAGGCAGGTTGAACGCGGACTTGCTTCAGTCATTCTCATTGGTCTTGGCGGTTGGGCGGTTTATCACGTTTATCGTTCAAAGGAGGAGCGAAGGGAAGGATTGGCGGAAGACGGCGGCAGCGCGGTGGCCGGCCGACTGAACGGCGCCGTTCAAGTGTTGAAACGGCCTGAGCAGGGGGATTTAGACCGTTCGGGAACGATCAGCCAAAAAGAGGCATTGTTGATCGGATTGGCCTTGTCAACGGATGCGTTTGGCGCCGGAATCAGCTCATCGCTTTTGCATCTTCCCGCGCTTTCTTTTGCCTTGCTGGTTGGGTTGTTTACTCTCGCGCTGATTCGTGCTGGCTTGTCGCTCGGGCGTTTAGCCTCAAAAACGAAAATCATGAAAAAGGCGAACGTGGTACCTGGCTTTGTGCTCATTGTTTTAGGAGTGGTGAAGTTCTTTCGATGACACCGTTAAACCGATTCATTCGTAATTCAAGGATGGAACTAGGGAAAAGGGAAAGGAGAGAGAGTCGATGTGGAAACGGTTTTTAACGAAATTTGGCATCGGTGGCGCGAAAGTGGATCTCATGTTGCACCGTCCCCATGTGCACCTCGGTGAAACATTGGAAGGCGAATTTTGGTTGGAAGGCGGTTCCGTTGCGCAGCACGTCCGTGCCTTGGACGTTTTGCTGGAATTGGAAATGCAAGCGGAAGGGAAGGGGTATCGCCAGACGGCAGCGGTGATTCCGGTCGCGTCCTCGTTTACGATTCAGCCTGGGGAGCGAAAAAAACTGCCGTTTGCCTACAAACTCCCACTCCATTTGCCGATCAGCCGTCCCACGGTCCGTTATACGTTCGTCACTCGTCTTGATATTGCCAATGGGGCGGATGCGTACGACGAAGATGCTATTGAAATCTTGCCGCCACCAGCGCTTGAGCAAACGTTCGCGGCGTTTGCAGCGCTTGGGTTTCGCGAGAAGCCGGTCTCTGGGCGCATTACACGATATGGGCAGGAATTTTCGTTTTTCCCAACAGGCGAATTTCATGGAATAGTTCAAGAAGTAGAGTTTTTGGCCCTTGTTGAGACGGAAGGCGTGCGTCTGCATATGGAAGTGGACGTTTGCCATCGTGCCGGTGGGGAACGGGAGATGAAGCGGGAATTGTTTCTCCCGTTGGAGTCGCTGCATGATCTTGAGACCGCGGTCCGCCTGATCCGGGACGCCCTTGAAGAAACGGTGCAAGCGGCTGGCGCGATCGATTCGTTGGAGCCGCATCATTGGCCATTGTCGTCTTCGCCGTTCTATGGTCATTCGGGCAGCCACGTGCCACCCGTTTCTCGCCCACATCATGGCGGATCAGGATGGGCGGGAGCCATTGGCGGCTTTGCGGCCGGAATGTTGACGGGAATGATCGCCGAGGAGCTGCTCGATGATGTGATCGATGATGTTGCCGACGATGTCGCGGATGGAATCGATGCTGATGATTGGTTTGACGGTGGCGATGGCTTTGACGGCGGGGATTGGCTGTAACGGCGGCGCAACGCAGTTCGCTTTGTCTTCTTTGCGTTGCTAGGCTTGGGCAATGGGAACCGTTTCCTCTTAGGAGGCCGGTGATTTAGTGGAAAATAATGCTGATTCCATCCATTTCTCAATGAGAGAAATCTTGTAGAATCAGCTTTCTTTTCTGAATGAACATGCCGCTGATTGGTGTGTGTCAGCGGTTTTTCACCGGCTTTCTAGGGGGGCGGGTGATTTACTCGCACAAACGCTTCTCAGAATCGTTTCTCAAGCAGAAAAACTGGTTGCATCAGATTCTATGTTCAAGCGTTCCATCATCGATCAAGGCAAACAACGATTTTTCACCGGCCTCCTAGGCAATACAGCCAATGGAAGCAAGCCGAATAGGGGTGGGATGGATGCCTCAATATATCGTCTTTGATGTCGGTGGAACGTATGTCAAATATGCGGTGATGAACCGTCAAGGAGATTTTTTGGAGAAAGGAAGCTATCCTTCCGAACGGCATGATTTTGCCAAGTTTAAAGCCGATCTGTTGGCTGTTGTCCGTCAAGTCCGAACGAATTATTCGATTCAAGGCATGGCGATGAGCTGTCCGGGGGGAGTGGACAGTGAGAGCGGCATCATCGGTGGAAGCAGCGCGTTGCCTTGCATTCATGGCCCCAATTTCAAAGAAGTGTTCGGCGGTGAGACGGGACTGCCGATTGAATTGGAAAACGACGCGAATTGCGCCGCGCTCGGTGAGCTTTGGAAAGGAGCGGCGAAGCATCATCGCGATGTCGCCTTTGTCGTCGTCGGCACCGGCATCGGGGGAGCGGTCGTAAAAGACGGCCGCATTCATAAAGGGGCTCATTTGCATGGCGGAGAATTTGGCTATATGTTGATGGCCGTTTGCTATGAAGATGGGACGGTGAAAGGAAAAACGTGGAGCGAGTTAGGGGCAACGAGCGCGCTTGTGCGCATGGCCGCGGCGGACATGGGAGTGCCAGAAGGCGAACTGAATGGGGAAAAGGTGTTTGCGCTGGCCGATGAAGGGAATGCCGCCGCCCAAAAGGCAGTGGACCGGTTTTATTTTTCACTCGCCCATGGCATTTTTAATTTGCAGTACGCCTATGACCCGGAAAAAATCGTTCTCGGCGGCGCCGTCAGCAATCGTCCGGACTTTATCGAACAGATTGAACGGCGGCTTTCCCTCTTGCTCGCAGCCGTGCCGTTTGCCAAAGTGAAGCCGGTCATTGAAAAGTGTCACTTCAAAAATGATGCCAATTTGCTTGGGGCGTTGTACCACTATTTGCAGCGGCGCGGGGAACTGCCGCCGGCGTAACGGGCATGCATGATGGCTCCGTCTTTGTCCAGCCAATGAACGGCGCGGGTAGTAGAAACAGATGATTTATAGTACAATAGAGCAGGCGTGGCCGAACAGGCCGTGCTATTTTGCCGCTTGGCCCATATATATGGAAACAGACGATTTCCGCGCAGAAAGGATGGACAAAGATGCAATGGATGGAGTTGTGGAAGGCCGTCATTTTAGGAATGGTGGAGGGATTGACAGAGTTCGCTCCCGTTTCTTCCACCGGCCATATGATTATTGTCGACGATCTTTGGTTGAAGTCGACGGAGTTTTTAGGCCAATACGCCGCCAATACGTTTAAAGTCGTCATTCAGCTCGGCTCCATTTTGGCTGCCGTTGTGGTGTTTAAAGACCGGTTTTTGGATTTGCTCGGCGTTCGTGGCCGTCATCCGGGTGGGAAGCCGCGGCTGACGCTGCTTCATGTCATCATCGGTCTGTTCCCGGCCGGGGTGCTCGGCGTATTGTTTGAAAACTATATCGATGAACATTTGTTTTCAACGAAAACGGTGCTCATCGGCTTAGTGCTTGGCGCGCTGTTGATGATCGTTGCCGACCAATTCGCCAAAAAGGCGGCGCGGGCGCGGACGGTCGACGAAATCACGTACAAGCAGGCGTTTTTTGTTGGTCTCGTGCAATGTTTGTCCTTATGGCCGGGGTTTTCCCGCTCCGGATCGACGATTGCTGGCGGGGTGCTCGCCGGTATGAGCCATCGCGCTGCCGCCGATTTCACGTTTATTATGGCAGTGCCGATCATGGCGGGGGCGAGCGGCCTGTCGCTCTTGAAAAATTGGCAATATGTCAGCGCCGCCGATATTCCGTTTTTCATCGCCGGCTTTTTGAGCGCTTTCGTCTTTGCCTTGCTGGCGATCCGCTTTTTCTTGCAGCTGATTAACCGCATCCGTCTCGTGCCGTTTGCGGTGTACCGCATTGTCTTGGCGGCGGTCATTTATTTCTTGTATTTTTAACTTAACCAACGGAAGAAGTCTCCCACTTCTAAACAAAAAAGGGAGATGAATTTCGGTTCCGTCTCAAAAAAGAAAGGCTTGAAACAGTTAGGTGTGGTCTAACGGGCTGTCGAACCGTGGGGCACACGGGAGTGGCTCGGTCCACTTCCTGTCGATAGACGCGATGACCCGAGTCCCCGCCCCTAAGCGTCGGCGTAGGTGGTGGAAATATATCACCGCTCGTTTCGAATGAAGTTTCTCTTCCGGTTTGGCTCGATGTTGACGTGATCCGTTAGACGGGAAGGCGTTAACGATGAGGAAGCCCATTCGAGGAGGGAGGAAGGCGATGCCCAGCAACGGCCAATAGCGGTGTGAGGCATCGCCTTCTTTTGATCAGCGGGCGGTATCTTCAATGACAGAAAGAAGCGTTTGCAGCGGATCGTTGTTGCCGGACCGTTCCATGTTTTGCTGGTAGCGGTCTCGGTTTTCGTACAGGCGGCGAATGGCCGCTGGCAATGATTCATCTGTCAAGTCTTCTTCCATTAACACGGCTGCATAACCCGCTTTTTCAAATGAGCGAGCGTTTAAGATTTGGTCACCGCGGCTGGCGGCTTTTGAGAGCGGGATGAGCAACATTGGCTTGCGCAAGGCCAGCAGTTCGAAAATGGCGTTCGCGCCGGCGCGGGAGACGACGAGATCGGCCAAGGCCAACAGGTCAGGCAGCTCTTCGTTGACGTATTCGAACTGTCGGTAGCCTTGTTGGCCTACTAGGCTTGAATCGACGTTGCCTTTTCCGCAGATGTGGACGATGTCAAATTCGCTCAGCAGCGCGGGCAGGCAGGCGCGCAATGCATCGTTGATCGTTTTTGAGCCTAAGCTGCCCCCCATGGCGAGCAGCACCGGTTTTTTTCCCGCAAATCGGCAAAGGCGTCGCCCTCGCTCCGCGCTTCCGTGTTTCAGCTCTTCGCGGATGACGGCGCCGACGTACACCGCTTTGTCAGCTTGCACATGATTCTTTGTTTCCGGAAAGGTCAGGCAAATTTTTGTCGCAAACGGCATGGCGATTTTGTTGGCCAAGCCGGGCGTCAAATCAGACTCGTGAATGACGGACGGAACGCCGTTTAGCCAAGCGCCGAGAATGACGGGAACGGAGACGAACCCACCTTTGGAGAATACGACCGCCGGCTTTTCTTTTTGGATTAAGCGATACGCTTGCCAAATCCCTTTTAAGACGTGAAACGGGTCCTTAAAGTTTTTCCAATCAAAATAACGGCGCAGCTTTCCGGTTGACACCGGATAGTACGGAACGCCGTCGATGCGGCCGATAATCTCACGTTCAATACCTTGATGGGATCCGATGTACACGATTTCCCACCCAAGCTCTTTCAGCTTCGGGATGAGGGCGACGTTGACCATGACATGTCCAGCCGTGCCGCCGCCGGTTAAAACGATTTTTTTTCGCAACACACATCACCTGTCTTGTTGGCAAAATGAACCTATGCCATTCTAGGCGCCGAGAGGCAGAAAGTTTCCGCAGCCAAGGCCCGCTAGCGGAAATTCCCGCCCCAACATATCGTGCCCATCTGTCATTATAGCAAATTTCCCGCCGCTGATGGAGGAAACCAGAGAGCGGTGCATTTCGTATTGAGCAGGAGGAATGGGCAAGGCGACTTCGTGGTAATGAAAGGAGCCGCTCGCTTCATCGCTAAGGTTTTCAAATGAAGCAACTTGGTGTCGTTCGCTTCTCAGTTGACGAGATTGGGCGTTAGCTAGGAACGATCGGCGTTTTTCACCAGCCTTCGAGAAGAATGGCGATTTGGTGTGAAATACCGGTGATTTCATTTCTAAAATGCCGGGCTGACGCGAGATTTTCATTTGTTGGGTGGAGGGGAGATCGCGCTGCCCATGCAATTTTTCCATTAGCGAACCTCCTGCAGACACAGCGATTGTTCTGATGAAAATGCCTCCGATTGGTGCGTGACGACAGTTTTTTACTATTCTTCTAACGATTTATTAAACAGTGATTGGCTAGTCTCCTATTTTCAAAGACGCGAAATATTGGTAAAGTACTATCAAGGGGTGAAGACGAGATGTTGGCATGGCTGGTTGGTTGTTGGTTGGTTGGAATCGTTAGTTATGGGGTTGTGCCGACGATCGTCATTCGCAAAAAGCGGGTGCGTTTGTTTCGTGAAGGAACGGCGCCTGACTGCCTCGCTTTGACGTTTGATGATGGCCCTGACCCGTATTATACGCCAAAGCTGCTTGATTTATTAAAGAAATATGGAGTGAAAGCGACCTTTTTTGTCGTCGGTCGAAAAGTGGAGCGCCATCCAGAGATCGTGCGGCGGATGGTGGAAGAGGGGCACGAAGTCGGTTTGCATAATTACCGTCATATCAGCAATTGGCTGCTTCCACCGTTTTGGCTCGACCGAGGGTTGCGGCGGACCGCTGCGGCGATCGAGCGGGCGACCGGGCAGCGTCCCTTGTATTATCGGCCACCATGGGGCCATTTTAACGCTTGGACGCCCATTGTGCAAAAGCGATATGTTACCGTGTTATGGTCGCATATTCTTGGTGATTGGAACGAGAAATTGGGTACAATGGAATTGTTCCATCGATTGCGGGCGGCTGTGCGCGGTGGAGCTGTGATCGTATTGCATGACAACGGTGATGCTTTAGGCGCGGATCAACGCGCTCCGGAGCAGATGCTGGCCGCTCTTGAGCTGCTGCTGAAGGATGAAACGGTGAAAAAGATGCGCTGGGTGACGATTACAGACTTGAGAAACGCGCAAACTAATCAACAAATGCTGTCGATGTAATGGGGGAGCTATGGATACGAGCGTATGGTTGCCGTATGTTCAGTCGTACGGGTATGTGATGTTGTTTTTGCTTTTGTTTTGCGGCATCGTTGGCATTCCGGCGCCCGAGGAGAGTTTGCTTTTTCTTGTTGGAGTCATGATTGCCAAAGAGCAGCTGCTGTTTTGGCCGACGATCGCTTCGTGCTGGGGCGGAACGATGGCCGGCATGGTGACCGCGTATGGGGCTGGGAGATGGTGGGGAGCTCCGTTTGTGCAAAAATACGGGAAATATGTAGGGATTACGAAGGAGCGGTGGGAACAGGCCCAGCTTTGGTTTCGCCGCCGTGGAAAATGGGGCATTTTGTTCGGGTGCTATGCCCCAGGGGTGCGGCAAATCTGCCCGTATATGGCGGGGGTGAGCCGTCTCCCGTTTCGGACGTTTTTATGGTTGGCTACGGTCGGGACAGCCGGATGGGTCATCCCTTTAACGTTGGCTGGACAGCTGCTCGGCCGGCATCTCCATCTCCCCCTCGCTTCCTTCCCGCTCGCTGGATTGGGATTGTTTTTGCTGTTTTTGCTTGCGGCATGGGTCGGACAGCGGAGGCGAAAAAAATCTATGGAGAGCTAAAGGGTGCGATCGATGATGAAAGTGTTGTTTTTGCCGCTGTTTCAAATGAATACCGGCCACCATAAAGTGGCCGATACGCTGATCGATTTTTTACAACGGCAAATTCCGGCGGTTGAAAGCAAAAAGATCGATTTTTTGAGCTATTGCAATGAACTGATGGAAAAGATGGTGTCGGAGGCATATTTGCGCTGGATTCGCTCGCATCCCGGTTCGTATCACCGCTTGTACAAAACGCTCATGTACCAAGAGTTGTCACGGTTTGAGCTGATGCCGTTCGAGCCATGGCTTCCTTACTTCGAGAACAAGATGAAAAAGATGGTGGAGCAAGAGCGTCCAGATCTTATCGTCTGTACCCATTCGTTTCCATCACGCATTTTGCAGCGGCTGAAGCGGAAACGAGCCTTGGCCGTTCCCGTAGTAAACGTCTATACGGACTTTTTTATGAACAGCGTATGGGGAAAACGATTCATTGACTACCATTTTGTTCCCCATCAAGAAGCCAAATGGGAGCTGATGACGACATACGGACTCGATCCGGCGCGCATTGTTGTGACAGGCATTCCGGTCCATGATGTGTTTATGAACCGTGCCGAGGGGCGGCGAAAACGGCAGCCTGCTCACGTGCTTGTCGCTGGCGGAAACCAAGGGCTCGGCAATATGATGGCCTTCTTACAGGCGGCGCGGACATCGGCTCGGTTCCGCTACTCTGTGTTATGCGGCGCCAATCGCCAACTGTACGAAGAAATCGCCAGCTGGCAGCTGCCCCACATTCGCCCGCTTCCGTACATCACCGACCCTGAGGAGATGAACCGGCTGTACGATGATGCGGATGCGGTGGTGACGAAACCGGGCGGGGTAACCGTCAGCGAACTGCTTCATAAGCGCATTCCGATCTTTGCGGTCGATTGCCTGCCTGGGCAAGAGCGCATTAATTTGCAATACTTGCAGCGAAACGGCCTCATTTACCATTTGAGCGGACCGGAACAAGTCGAACAGGAGATGTTGCGGCTGCTGACCGACGATGTCGAGAAAAACCGCTTTTTCCGGCGTGTCTCAGACTATTTCGCTGGGTTGGAAAAAACGGCGCAAGAGGCGCTTACCGAAATGGTGGCCGCGATGCCGCAACGCGTGGCTTGGCGGGTGTTGCGTCCGTAATGAGAAGCCATCTGACAGGAGTTGGATGGCGTTTTTTTTTGCGGAAAGATGGAGGTGTGGCGAAACAACCCACGCCGCACATAATAAAATATCAGACCGTTGGATGTGAACCGTGTTACAATAGACAACGATGGCTAAAGAAATGAGGAGGAACGATGATGAAAACGAGAGTAGGCGTGTTATACGGGGGCAAATCGCCTGAACATCAAGTGTCGCTGTCAACGGCCATGGCGGTGATGAACGCGATCGATCCTCATAAATTTGCTGTAGTTCCCATTTATATTACGCCGGAAGGGAAATGGATTAAAGGAGAGCCGCTGACGGGTCCGGTCGAGGAAGTCAAGCAGCTCCAATTTGTGTCAGACGCTACCGCGATGATCCCGGTGTCTTTGAACCAAGTCCAACCATCGGATGCGGGTGGCCAAGAGGAAGCGATCGATGTCATTTTCCCGCTTTTGCACGGACCAAACGGCGAAGACGGAACGGTGCAAGGGCTGCTGGAAATGCTCAACCTTCCGTACGTCGGCAATGGGGTGCTCGCCTCTGCCGTCGGGATGGATAAAGTGGTGATGAAAAACTTGTTTGCCCAAGCTGGGCTGCGCCAAGCGAAGTATGTGGCAGTGACAAAATACGAATGGAACCAAGGCGGCGAGGCGGTGTATGACCGGGTTGAACAGGCGCTCGGCTATCCGTGCTTTGTCAAGCCGGCCAACGCCGGTTCGAGCGTCGGTATTTCGAAGTGCAAGCGGCGCGATGAGTTAAAAACGGCGTTTGCTGAGGCGTTTACGTATGATCGGAAAATTATTATTGAGGAAGCCATTGTCGGCCGAGAAATTGAGATTGGCGTGATCGGGAACGACGAGCCGGTTTGTTCCGTTGTCGGAGAAATTGTGCCGAAAAAGGAATTTTATGATTATGAAGCGAAGTATGAAGATGGGCAAACGGAGCTGATTATTCCCGCCGCTGTGACGGAGGAACAGTATGAAACGATCCGGTCGATGGCGTTAACGGCGTTTCGGGCCCTTGATTTATCCGGGCTCGCACGCGTTGACTTTTTCCTTGCTGAGAACGGCACGGTGTACATTAACGAAGTCAATACGATGCCGGGATTTACGCCATACAGCATGTTCCCGCTCCTTTGGAAGCATAGCGGCGTGTCATATCCGGAGCTGATCGAGCGCCTCATTGCGCTGGCGTTGGAACGGCATCAAGAAAAACAGACGATTTCATACACATTGGAACGAAAAAGAGGGTGAGAGCCGATGATGAAACGGACGGTGCGAGAGATTGCCGCGATGACCGGCGGCCGTTGTCCCCAGCCAGAGTGGGAAGACATTGTCGCCTCTGGGGTATCGACCGACACGAGGACGATTGCGGCCGGCAATTTGTACGTCCCGTTGCGCGGCAAGACGTTTAACGGCCACGCGTTTGTGAAAGAAGCGGTGCAGAAGGGAGCGGCCGCCGTCTTATGGACGGCAGCGGAGGGGGAGCCGCCGGAAGGGGTTCCGGTCATCGTTGTCGACGATACATTGACGGCGCTGCAACGGCTTGCTGCCCGCTATCGCGAACAGCTCGGTCTACACGTAGTCGGCGTCACCGGCAGCAACGGCAAAACGACGACGAAAGACATGCTTGCCGCTTTGCTTTCGACCCGCTATCGCGTGCAAAAAACGGAAGGGAACTTGAACAATCATATCGGTGTGCCGCTCACGCTGCTTGCCCTGGAGGAAGGGACAGACATCGCCGTCGTGGAGATGGGAATGAGCGGGTTTGGCGAAATTGAGCGGCTTACGATGATCGCTCGGCCGAACGCCGCCGTCATCACGAACATCGGTGAAGCGCACTTGCAAGAGCTTGGGTCGCGAGAAGGAATCGCCAAGGCGAAACTCGAAATTGTCGCCGGTTTGCATCGCGATGGGTTGTTCGTTTATCACGGCGATGAGCCGCTTTTAGCCGAACGGGTGCCGCATTTGCCGCTGCCCCGTCACGTCGTCACGTTTGGGGAGAGCGAGGAAAACGATTATTATCCGACAGCGGTGCGCATCGAAGCGGGGGGCACGTCATTCGCGGTGAACGCCCTCCCCGGCCGGACGCTGTTTATGCCGGTATTGGGGAAACATCACGTATACAATGCGCTCGCTGCCATTGCCGCGGCCCGCTTTTTTGACATCAGCTGGGAGGAGATTGACGCCGCTCTCTCCCGTTTGCAAGTGACGCGCATGCGTACGGAAGTAGTGAGAACGAAACGCGGCTTTACAGTGATTCATGACGCTTACAACGCCAGCCCGACATCGATGCGCGCTGCGTTGCTGCTGCTTGGAGAACTGGATGGTTATCGGCACAAAATCGCGGTATTGGGCGATATGCTCGAACTCGGCGACCAAGAAGTTGCGTTCCACCGAGAAATCGGGGAAATGCTGCGGCCGCAAATGGTAGATTATGTGTTCACTTACGGACCGTTGGCGCGCCATATTGCTGAGGCCGCCGCGCCGTTTTTTGGCCAAGGACGTGTAACGGCGTTTGACGATAAGACGGCACTGGCCGAGGCCGTGCTATCGGTTGCCTCTCCGGATGATATTGTGTTGTTGAAAGCATCGCGCGGCATGAAATTGGAAGAGCTGCTTCACTGTTGGGAGTAGCGCCGAGTCGGCGCAAAGAAATGAAGAGCAGGGGGGCGTGGCTGTAAGTCTCCGCGCCGGTTTGCCGGAAATATCGACCGCTTTTGTGATCTTCGCCCGCCGCGCCTGTTATAGCATCGGCCGCTGCATTCATCGACCCGAGGGGGAAACATTTTTGCCTGCCGCGGACGCCCAACATTGCAAATCGCTGCATAACATGGTATGATAACTGTCAAACCTTTCTCACGAACAAAAGGGACGATTTTGGATTAAGGGAGTTTGAATAACATTGACGACATTTCAAGAATTAGGATTAAGCCAAGAAGTCATGAAAGCCATTGAGCGAATGGGATTTGAAGAAACGACCCCGATTCAAGCGAAAACGATCCCGCTCAGCCTGCAAAATAAAGACGTGATCGGCCAGGCGCAAACCGGAACGGGGAAGACGGCGGCGTTTGGCATTCCGATCGTGGAAAAAGTGGACGTGAAAAACGGTGCCATCCAGGCGCTCGTCGTCGCACCGACGCGCGAGCTGGCCATCCAAGTGTCAGAAGAACTGTATAAAATCGGCGCCGTCAAGCGGGTGCGCGTTTTGCCGATTTACGGCGGCCAAGATATTGAACGGCAAATTCGCGCCTTGAAAAAGCATCCACACGTCATCGTCGGCACGCCGGGCCGCATCATCGATCATATTCAGCGCGGAACGCTGCGCCTCGATCACGTGCATACGGTCGTGCTTGACGAGGCGGATGAAATGCTCAACATGGGCTTTATTGAAGATATCGAGGCGATTTTAAGCCATGTGCCGACCGAGCGGCAGACGCTGCTGTTTTCGGCGACGATGCCGGATCCGATCCGCCGCATTGCCGAGCGGTTCATGAACGAACCGGAGCTCGTCAAAGTGAAAGCAAAAGAAATGACCGTGCCGAACATCCAACAATACTATTTGGAAGTGCACGAGAAAAAGAAATTTGACATTTTGACGCGGCTTCTGGATATTCAAGCGCCGGAGCTAGCGATCGTATTTGGCCGCACGAAACGGCGCGTTGACGAGCTCGCCGAAGCGCTCAACTTGCGCGGCTATGCGGCGGAAGGCATTCACGGCGATTTAAGCCAAGCGAAGCGGCTGTCGGTGCTGCGCAAGTTTAAGGAAGGAACGATTGAAATTTTGGTCGCGACCGATGTGGCGGCGCGCGGGCTCGATATTTCCGGCGTCACGCACGTGTACAACTTTGACATTCCGCAAGACCCGGAAAGCTACGTTCACCGAATCGGGCGCACCGGGCGCGCAGGCAAGACCGGGATGGCGATGACGTTTGTCACGCCGCGGGAAATCGGGCAGCTTCACCATATTGAACGGACGACGAAGCGGAAAATGGAGCGCATGAAGCCGCCGACGCTCGATGAGGCGCTCGAGGGCCAACAGCGCGTTGCCATTGAACGGCTGTTGAACGTTGTTGAAACCGAAAACTTATCGTTTTACAAACGGGCGGCGGAAGAGTTGCTTGAGGAGCACGATTCGGTGACGATCGTCGCCGCTTGCTTGAAAATGTTGACGCGTGAACCGGACACAACGCCGGTGAAGCTGACGGAAGAGCCGCCTTTGGCGGTCAAACGGGAGAAAAAGCGAGGCGGTCGCCCGGACAGCTCGACGCGCAGCCGGACGAAAAAACGGCGGATGACGGCGCATTAAGCGCCGTTTTTCTATGCCCGTGGCCGGAAACCGCCGCGTTCTTCGAGCGCTTTTCCCCCGTCCGAGGTGGCGCTCTGTTGGTGAACACGACTAAAAAAGACGATTTCGTTTCGGCGTATGGAGCCAAAGGAGGGGCGGTGGGTCAAGGCGGACAGCCAGAAACGGGGCGAGCAGCCCGCCGGTGGCGAAGCCGAACAAATGGGCCAGCAAATTTCCGTTGGGCCTTGTCAAAGCAAGCGCCAGATTCACAGCGATGACGGCCAGCAGCAGCTGGGCATATCGGGGGGCGATTGCCTCGCGGCGAAACAAAGCGAGATAGCTATACATGCCAAATAAAGCGAAAATGGCACCCGATGCCCCGACGTGTGTATACATTGGCGGCATGAACAAGACGGTGGCGATATTCGCGCCGATGCCGCCCGCGAGGTAAAGGGCGAAAAATCGTCTCGTTCCGAGCGCGCGTTCCAGCCATGGACCGCATACGTACAACGAAAGGCTGTTGGCTGCCATATGGCTGAAATCGCGGTGCAGCACGATCGGGCTGACAAGCCGCCAATATTCTCCACGGAGAATGGCGCCGTTTGTTCCGACGGTATACTGCCAAACCGGTTCGAGCGTTGCGATGGGCAGGGCGAACAGCAGCCATAGCGCGATATGGGCGCACAGCAGCGCGGCAACGGCCGGGCAAAGGCGGATCAATGTGCGACTATCGTTTGCGGGAAGAAACACGGATTTGTCTCCCTTCTTAGTGAAAATGAAATGGCATTTCTATGAAACCATTTTATGCGACGCGTCACGAAAACATTTGTCCAAAGAAAGAAGAGGAGGGAAGGCGATGATCATCGGCATCGGCATTGATATTGTCGAGCTGGAACGGATCCGGTCGCTCCTTGAGCGCAGCCGTAAATTCGCCGAGCGCATTTTGACGCCGCGCGAAAAGGCGCAGTTTGATGCGTTGCCGACCGCGCGGCAGGCGGAATTTCTCGCCGGTCGGTTTGCGGCGAAAGAAGCGTATGCCAAAGCGCTTGGGACGGGGATTGGCAAGAAGGTGTCCTTTCGCGATATCGAGATCGTTTGCGATGCGAATGGGAAACCGGGGATTCTCGCCCGCCGCGACGGTGAGGCGGTGCACTTGTCCATTTCGCACAGCCGCGACTACGCGGTCGCCCAAGTGATCATTGAGCGTCTCAGCCCGGGCCAGCTGCTCGATGCTTGCCATGGCTAGTCTGCATATTCCCGGACTTTGTCTCATATATTGTAGTGCATGGACAGAAACCGATCTATGAGGCAAAGGGGTTGAAGCGATGGGCAAAAAAGTCCTTTTGGCATTCGCCGGCATCATCTTTTTGTTTGCTTTGGCTGGCTGCGGGCCGAAATCACAGGAGGAAGTGCTGAAAGCGCTCGATGAAAAGCTGGAAGAGATGACGAGCTATCAAGCGGAAGCGAAAATGACGTTCCGCACGGGGGCTAAGCCGCAAGTGTATCATGTGGAAGTATGGCATAAGCAGCCGGCGTATTACCGCGTCAGTTTGAAAAACGCCGACAAAGGGCAAAGCCAAATGATTTTGCGCAACGACGAAGGGGTGTTTGTCTTTACGCCCGCCCTCAACAAAAGTTTTAAGTTTGTCAGCGATTGGCCGAAAAACAGCAGCCAAGCCTATTTGTACGAATCGCTCGTCAAAGACATTTTAAGCGACTCGAAGGCGAAGTTTAAGGCAACGAAGGACTACTACGTGTTCGAAACGAAAACGAACTATCCAAACAGTCAGGTCGTTCCGACACAAGAAATTACATTGCGCAAAAAAGATTTAGCCCCTGTTTCGGTCAAGGTGATGGACACGGATCGAAAAGCGCTGTTGACCGTGGAATTTTCGAACGTCGAATTCAACAAAACGTTTGATGACGATGCGTTTGATACGTCCAAAAATATGACCGGGGCGCGCCTCGAAGTACCAACGATGGCTGAGGGCAGCGGACAAGGGATGGCCGTGATGTATCCAAGCCGCCTTCCGCAAGGCGTTCAAGCGCTGGAAGAAAAAGAAATCAAAAACGAAAACGGCACACGGGTGATTATGACATTCGGCGGCCAAAAATCGTTTACCCTCGTGCAAGAAAAAGCGGAAGTGCTCCCGGCGACAAGCACGCCGGTGCTCATTAACGGCGATCCTGTTGATTTAGGATTCACGGTCGGCGCTCTCACCGACAGGACGTTAACTTGGTCGTATAATGGAGTGGAATTTACATTGGCTTCAGACGATTTGACGCCGGAAGAAATGATCATGGTCGCCAGCTCGGTGCAAGAAAAAGCAGCCAAATAGAGGCATTGGAAAAGGCGGATTCCCCGCTTCGGGCGTGGGGCCGCCTTGTTGTTATTTTCCAGCCCGCGGTTTAGAAGGGCGGTGATTTAAGGAAACAGGCCGCTTACCAGCCTCGTTTCTCAAATAGAAAAGCCCTGTCCCATCCAAGATCGATCGGCTTGCAAACGCTCCCCTATTGTTCAAGAGAAACAACCGTTTTTTCACCAGCCTTTTAGAACGTTGGTGAAAAACCGCTGTTGGCCTTAATCGGCGATGGAACGCGTGAACATAGCGGCTGCTGCAGCAAGTTTTCTCTACTTGAGAAATGATTCCGAGAAGCGGTTGCGCGAGTCAATCGCCAGCCTCTTAGGCCGGAATCGGGCCTTCTAGGGTGAAAGGCCGTTCAAGGAGAGGACGGAATGAAACAAGAGAGGATGGGAATCGTTTGCGCTCCCTAGGCAATGGGAAAGGAGCGGCCCTTTGCAACATTTTCCTCCGTGCAGGCCGTTTTTTCGCGGCTCCTCCTATTCCTTCTTTTTGGAGAACGTGATAAACTAAAAAAGGATTAAGAATCGTTGAAACGCTTACAAAACGGCTATTAAGGGAAAGGCAGCGAGAGAAGGATGGACGACTTTCATCGCGATACATGGGCGGAAATCGATTTGGACGCCATCTATGACAACGTCGCCAATCTGCGCCGTTTTTTGCCAACGGGCACGAACATTATGGCGGTCGTCAAGGCAAACGCTTACGGGCACGGTGATGCTGAAGTGGCGAACACCGCGCTGGAGGCCGGCGCCTCTTACCTAGCTGTCGCTTTTTTGGATGAGGCGCTCGCGCTAAGGAAAAAGGGCCTCGCCGCCCCTATTTTAGTGCTCGGAGCGTCTCGCCCCGAAGATGTGAGCCTTGCTGCGGAACACCGCATTGCTCTCACCGTGTTCCGTTTGGATTGGTTGGAAAAAGCAGCAGCGCTGTATCAAGGTTCTGCCCCGGTTCATTTTCATTTAAAGATGGATACGGGAATGGGACGGCTTGGCGTCAAGGATGAACGGGAGACGAAGCAAATGGCGGCGCTGATCGAACGCCATCCGCATTTCATCCTTGAGGGAGTTTACACACATTTTGCGACGGCCGACGAAATCAATACGGACTATTTTTCGTATCAGTACGATCGTTTCTTATCGATGCTTGAGTGGCTGCCGTTTCGGCCGCCCCTCGTTCATTGCGCCAATAGCGCCGCGACGCTCCGCTTTCCTGATCGAGCGTTCAATATGGTCCGCTTCGGCATTTCGATGTACGGGCTCGCCCCATCGCCAAGCATCAAGCCGCTGCTCCCGTACGAGCTCAAGGAGGCGTTCTCGCTCCATAGCCGCCTTGTGCATGTGAAAAAGCTGCAACCGGGGGAAAAGGTGAGCTACGGAGCGACGTATACGGCGCAAGCGGAAGAGTGGATCGGCACGATCCCGATCGGCTATGCCGATGGCTGGCTGCGCCGCCTAGAGCATTTTCATGTGCTAGTTGACGGCAAAAAAGCGCCGATTGTCGGCCGCGTTTGTATGGACCAATGCATGATCCGTCTCCCGGGGTCGCTGCCGGTCGGCACGAAGGTGACGTTGATCGGCCGCCAAGGGGACGAAGTCATTTCCGTCGATGACGTCGCTCGCCATCTGGATACGATCAACTATGAGGTGCCTTGCCTGATCAGCTATCGGGTGCCCCGTATTTTTTTCCGAAATAAGCGTATAATGGAAGTGAGAAATGCCGTTGGTCGCGTGGGAACGAATGCATAATTTGCTTCGGGAGACAAAGGATAGAAAACGAAGAAATGACTTTGCAGCGCCGTTGTTTAATGGTATCATGAAGTGGAAGCAATGAATGGCTGCAGTTCGTGGAGGTGTATATTCGTGTCGGAATCGGGCGCAACAACGGAAATCATCGTTCGCTTGCCGCAATCGCTGGTGACGGAGCTGGATGTGCTTGTCAAACAGGAAAATGGCAACCGCAATGAACTGATTTATCAGGCGACAAAAATGTATATTCGTGAGCGGAAAAAACGGCAAATTCGCGAGGCGATGAGACGAGGCTACATGGAAATGGCAAAAATCAATTTATCTATCGCTTCTGAAGCGTTTCATGCTGAATACGAGGCCGACCACACCGTTGAACGCTTAGTTAGCGGGGGGTAATGCTTTGATTGTCAAACGTGGCGACGTGTATTTTGCGGACCTTTCCCCGGTTGTTGGCTCAGAGCAGGGCGGCGTGCGTCCCGTCTTGGTCATTCAAAATGACATCGGCAACCGCTTCAGTCCAACGGTAATTGTTGCGGCAATCACGGCGCAAATTCAAAAGGCAAAATTGCCGACGCATGTGGAGATTGACGCGAAGCGTTACGGGTTTGAACGCGATTCCGTCATTTTGCTTGAGCAAATCCGTACGATCGATAAGCAACGGCTGACCGATAAAATCACCCATTTGGATGACGAAATGATGGATAAAGTCGATGAAGCGTTGCAAATCAGTTTAGGGCTGATTGACTTTTGAGCTTCGTTGCCTTGCCACCGCAACGCGTTTTTGTGGCCAATAAGATGAGGGAAAGCGGCGTTGACGTGCGGCATCGGTCTTGGATAATGGTCTGTGGATGAGATGGGCAGATCGGGCTCCCATCGCGATCTGTCCTTCTATGTATATATGAAGTTGACCAAGAAGCTGCGGATTGAGTAGCTCTTTTTTTTGTCACCGCGAATGGAGAAGCCCGCGGTTTCTCCATACATAATAAAGGGGGAAGTACATCGCCAATCGCTATCATGTGCATCGGCTAGAGTTTCTCTATACATAAAAGGAGGGAAGCGTTTGACCACTGAACAGCAACTCATTTCGCTGATTGCTGCCGAGCAGAAACTGGCAGCGCCACACGTTAAAAATGTCATCACGCTTCACCAGGAAGGAAACACGATCCCGTTTATCGCCCGTTACCGGAAAGAAATGACCGGGGCGCTTGATGAGGTGCAAATTCGTGATGTGCTTGAGCGCTGGGAGTACTTGCAGCATTTAGAACAGCGCAAAGAAGAAGTCATTCGCTTAATCGATGAGCAGGGGAAATTGACGGAAGAGTTAAAAAACGAGATTATGGCGGCGACGAAGCTGCAGCAAGTCGAAGATCTGTATCGCCCTTACCGACAAAAACGGCGCACGAAAGCAACGATCGCCAAGGAAAAAGGGCTCGAGCCGCTTGCCGATTGGCTTCTTTCCTGCCCCCCGTCCCCAACGCCTGATGCGCAGGCGGAAGCGTTCGTTGATGTTGAAAAAGGGGTGGCGACTGCTAGTGAGGCGCTGCAAGGGGCGAAAGACATTATCGCTGAACGAGTAGCCGATGATGCTGGCTTCCGTCAATGGATACGCGAGCAAACATGGCGGAAAGGAACGATCGCTTCGGCCGCCAAAGCGCCGGAAAAGGACGAGAAGCGCGTGTATGAAATGTATTATGATTACGAAGAGCCTGTCGGCAAAATAGTTCCGCACCGTGTGTTAGCGTTAAACCGCGGTGAAAAAGAAGGCGTGCTGCGCGTCTCGATCAAGGCGCCGGTCGAGGAGATCGTTCGCTATTTGCAGCGAAAAACGGTCACCCATCCGTCCTCTCCGGCCGCCGCGCTGGTGGCGGAAGCGGTGGAAGACGGGTACAAGCGGCTGCTTGAACCCGCCATCGAACGCGAGATCCGCAACGAGCTGACGGAAAAGGCCGAGGAACGGGCCATTCATATTTTTGCCGAAAACTTGCGCAAGCTGCTTCTCCAGCCGCCGCTAAAAGGAAAAACGGTCCTTGGCATCGATCCGGCCTATCGCACGGGATGTAAACTCGCTATCGTCGATGAAACGGGGAAGCTGCTCTGCATCGATGTCATGTACCCGCACCCGCCTCAAGAACGGAAAGAAGAAGCGCGAGCAAAGCTTCTGCGTTTGCTTGCTGACTATCATGTGGACATGATCGCCATCGGCAACGGAACGGCATCAAGGGAAACAGAGCAGTTTGTCGCCGACGTGCTGAAGGAAGTGGAGCGGGACATCTTTTATGTCATCGTCAACGAGGCGGGGGCGAGTGTCTATTCCGCTTCCGACCTTGCGCGCGCCGAATTCCCGGATTTGCAAGTGGAAGAGCGGAGTGCCGTTTCCATCGCTCGCCGCGTTCAAGATCCGCTGGCCGAATTGGTAAAAATCGATCCGAAATCGGTCGGGGTCGGCCAGTACCAGCATGATGTGTCGCAGAAAAAGCTGGCCGAATCGCTTCAGTTCGTCGTGGAGACGGTGGTCAACCAAGTGGGCGTCAACGTGAACACGGCGTCCGTTTCATTGCTTCACTACGTGTCAGGGCTGACGAAAACGGTGGCCGAAAACATCGTCAAGCGCCGCGAAGAACAAGGAAAATTCCGCAGCCGTGAAGAGCTGAGAGCGATCCCGCGGCTTGGGGCGAAAACGTACGAGCAATGCATCGGCTTTTTGCGCATTCTCGATGGTGAAGAACCGCTCGACCGCACGCCGATTCACCCTGAGCGGTACGCGGAAGCAAAACGGCTTTTGCACACGGCCGGATTTACCACCGACGCCATTGGCAGCAGCGAACTGCGCCAAGCGCTGCAAGCCATCGACATCGAAGCAACGGCAGCTGAACTTGGCATCGGCGAACTAACGTTGCGCGATATCATCGACGCCTTATGCCGTCCGGAGCGCGACCCGCGCGATGAGCTACCCAAGCCGCTGCTTCGCAAGGACGTTTTGAAAATGGAAGACTTGCAACCGGGCATGGAACTTGAAGGTACAGTGCGCAATGTCGTGGATTTCGGCGCCTTTGTCGACATCGGGGTCAAACAGGACGGTCTAGTTCACATTTCCAAACTTAGCAAACAATACGTGCGCCATCCGCTCGATGTCGTTTCCGTCGGCGATGTCGTCAAAGTGTGGGTCGAGCATGTCGACGTGGCGAAAGGGAGAATTTCCTTATCGATGGTAGCACCAGAAAAGTGAAGCGAGAAGCACTGCTTCATGAGCAGTGCTTTCTCCGATAAAAAAACCAGCATTGGTTTAACAGCTTAATTTGATCGCGGTTTTTCTCATAATAGGCTCGTCTCATCTGGTTTTTCAGCCATGTAGGCAAAACGGTCACCTCCCTACCAACGGAAAGGTAGTATATAATGTATGTATCTGGGCATTGTCCTGTGCCAAAAACATAAAGGGGGCGCCTGCCAATGGATCAGAAACAGTTGCAAGCACTCGTGGAGGAAGTTTCCCTAAGCGCATTTGGCAAACCGTTTCGCCACACCGCCTCCTTCAATCCAAGACTTCGCACGGTCGGCGGGCGCTACGTGTTGCAAACGCACAACATTGAACTGAACAAAAAACATTATGACCGATTTGGCGAAGAAGAGCTCATTGCCATCATCAAACATGAACTATGTCATTACCATCTTCATCTGGAAGGGAAAGGCTACCGCCATCGCGACCGCGACTTCCGCGAGCTGTTGGCCAAAGTCGGGGCCCCTCGTTATTGCCGCCCGCTCGAACAAAAAGCAAAAACGGCCAAGGTGATCCATACATACATCTGCACATCGTGCGGCTTAGCTTACAAGCGCAAAAAACGCATCAACACCGACCGCTATGTCTGCGGTCGGTGCCGCGGCCGACTCGAGCTCGTCCAAAGCGCGCGCTCGTGAGCTGCGCAAAATCTTTTCAAAAAAGGTTGACAACCTAAATATCCTATGCTAAATTATAAAAGCCGTCGCCGAATGGCGATCAGTGATTTTTCCCGACAGTATATTGACAAATCAAAAACTGCTCAATATAATAAACAATGTCAGTTTGTGAAGAACATCGTTGGGGCATCGGAGTTTGCTTGGAAAAGAACGAGGCGAGCTCGAAACGCTTTCGGTGATCATTAAACAACAGCCTAGCGATGAGCCTACGCATCATCGAATATGCTTTGCGTGACCCTAACGTATTAAGCTTTCTTGGATATGCTTGGAGAGGAAGGAACAGGGCAAGTTTTGAACAGGTTTCTTGACTACTATTCCGCAATAGCTCAGCGGTAGAGCAACCGGCTGTTAACCGGTAGGTCGTAGGTTCGAATCCTACTTGCGGAGCCATCTGTTTGGAGAAGTACCCAAGTGGCTGAAGGGGACGGTTTGCTAAACCGTTAGGTCGTGGCTTTACGGCGCGCGGGTTCAAATCCCGCCTTCTCCGCCACTTCTCATATTTGCATGGCCCGTTGGTCAAGTGGTTAAGACACCGCCCTTTCACGGCGGTAACACGGGTTCGAATCCCGTACGGGTCACTTGCAGCGCGGGGATTCCCGCGAATTCACGGTCCCGTAGTGTAGTGGTTAACATGCCTGCCTGTCACGCAGGAGATCGCGGGTTCGAGTCCCGTCGGGACCGCCATTACAACATAATAGTTCGCTGGGCCATAGCCAAGCGGTAAGGCAACGGACTTTGACTCCGTGATGCGCTGGTTCGAATCCAGCTGGCCCAGCCATTCTTCTTTCATACATACCTAAGCTGTTCGCTTAGGGCCTATCATGCTCATTAGCTCAACAACAAGCCATATATCTTCGAGTTGACTGCGAGTTGCCTCGACGCACTCGGCATCCTTGGATCAGCTAGCAGAGGAAGGGACATCGTTAAATATGTGAGTGTATCCTAACAATGAGCCATTAGCTCAGTAGGTAGAGCAACGAGCGCTACATCTTCGAAATCGCTGCGAGTTGTCCCGACGCACTCGGCATCTTCGAGTCAGCTGGTAGAGGAAGGGACATCGTCAAAGATCTGAGTGTATACCAAACCATGAGCCATTAGCTCAGTAGGTAGAGCATCTGACTTTTAATCAGAGGGTCGGAGGTTCGAGTCCTCCATGGCTCACCACCATTAGCGGGTGTGGCGGAATTGGCAGACGCACCAGACTTAGGATCTGGCGCCTTACGGCGTGGGGGTTCAAGTCCCTCCACCCGCACTTAAAATGATGACGCGGTCGTGGCGGAATGGCAGACGCGCTAGGTTGAGGGCCTAGTGGGGGCAACCCCGTGGAGGTTCAAGTCCTCTCGACCGCATTTTCGATGTATTTTTTGTTCATCATCAATAACCGAATAGTAGTCTCTATCATTCGAGCATTGTCGTTTTTTGGATTGTTGCTTTGCCAATGGATTGCAATTCCCGGGAGCGCCTATCTCTTAAGCAGAACATAGCCTTAGGAGGTCATTGTTGACAACAGCAATATAGGCTGCTAAAATGGAATTTGCCCTCTAAGGGAACAATCATCACCTATGCGCTCGTAGCTCAATTGGATAGAGCATCTGACTACGGATCAGAAGGTTAGGGGTTCGAATCCTCTCGAGCGCGCCACCATCGGGAAGTAGCTCAGCTTGGTAGAGCACATGGTTTGGGACCATGGGGTCGCAGGTTCAAATCCTGTCTTCCCGATTTCGCTTCAAGTGAAAATGAATGTTTGAAAGCGAAAGCTTTCAAACGAGAGTAAACGTTTTTGCTTCACTACCTGCGCATCAATGCCCTTTGCACGGTAGAGGAAGGGCGTAAACGCGCATGACGAGCGAAAAATGCAATAATACGCGGGTGTAGTTTAGTGGTAAAACCTCAGCCACGAGCCTTAACTTCATCGAGTAGGCCACGAGTTGCCTCGACGCATTTGGCTTCCTTGAATCAACTGGCAGAGGAAGAGGCATGAAAGTGCGTGGTGAACATTAAACAGAATAATATGCGGGTGTAGTTTAGTGGTAAAACCTCAGCCTTCCAAGCTGATGTCGTGGGTTCGATTCCCATCACCCGCTCCATCTAAAGATATGAACGAAGAATTTGACCGTTTGATCTTGTTCCTTGAAAACTGAACGAAACGAAGCTAGACAATACGAAAAGCAGAGGCCGCTCGCCTATCGGCGAAACGCGCTGGAGGGCCTGCGAGGAGGCTATCGCCGCCGCAGCAGGACCGAAGCGTCGCGAGCCGATAGCGGCCGAAGCTAGACAATACGAAAGGCTGAGGTCGCTTGACACGTTTGGTGTCGGCGCCGAAGCTTACAAAGCCAATCCACTTTTTTTGGAGAGTTTGATCCTGGCTCAGGACGAACGCTGGCGGCGTGCCTAATACATGCAAGTCGAGCGGACCGAATCGGAGCTTGCTCTGGTTGGGTCAGCGGCGGACGGGTGAGTAACACGTGGGCC
>NZ_JPYA01000204.1 GCF_000750005.1 Geobacillus icigianus
AAAAGAAAAGGGAAGGCGCTGACACGCCAAACCCTCGAACAAAAGAAATACCACATCTTACTGACGAATTTACCACAAGAGTCGTTTGATGGTCAACAGGTTTATGAGCTCTATTCCCTGCGCTGGCAAATTGAATGGTTGTTTAAAGCCTGGAAATCTGTATTTGATTTGGAGAAAGTCAAGAAGATGAAGAAAGAACGTTTCGAATGCCATTTATACGGGACGTTGATTGCCATTTTGGTCACCCAGACGTTTCTGTTTCACGCTCGGATGTATTGGCATCAAAAGGAAGACATTCAAATCAGTGAACGGAAAGCACTCGATCTTCTCCAATCGTATTGGCACCGGTTGCTTTTACGTTCGCCTATGGCGGAAATCAACCTTTCCTCTCTCCTTTCCCTGTTGCGAAAACATGCCAAGAAAGATCGAAGGAAAGGGAAAGAAACGGCATCGGATATCTTAACGAAATTAGGGATATGGTAGAGCTAGATATGGATATAAATTCCAAACACCCCTCTTCTCGAGGGTTATTTGGCATGCCCAATAATGGATGTGATCCCCATCATTCACTGGGGGGATGAACACGAGTATCGTCTTAAAAATTTTATACCGCTAAACTTGACGGGTATGGCCAAATACACCTTCCCTATAGAAGGTTTTTTTATGGTATAAGATGGGAATTCCTTACGACAACGGCATGATGACCAAACTCTCGATCATGTCTAAAGCGCTCTTTTTTGTATAACGCCTTGATTTTTTTCCGTGTTGAGCGATTATGTTACAGAGTTTAGAAAGGAGCTGGGCAGCTAGCGCCTCAGAACACCATAAGGCTTGAAATAAATCCATCCCCCACTCCTTGATCATACTCATCGCCTTATATTCGCTCAATTCCTTTTTCTGTTTTCGATAGAGCCATTCTCGCATGGCAAACATGACCGTAGAGCTGATCAATAAGGCAATCAACGTTCCATACAAGTGGCACTGAAAGCGAGTCCCTTTCATCCGTTTGAATCGATGAATGTGAAACAGGGATTTCCATGTTTTAACTATCACCTCAATTTGCCAGCGAAGAGAATACAGCGTATGAATGTCATGCAAGGAGGTATAAATCGCTGGAATATTGGTGATATATACATATATTGGGTGGGGACGTCGCGTCACGTACGCGGCCCCTTTTTGTTTGGCCTTCTGTTTCCATTGTTCTTCCTTCTGTTGTTCCTGTTTTTCGGTCAGCCGATACACAATGAGTCGCGGTTGATGAACTTTCTTTCCACTGACATACACATCTTCCAGTTCTATGGTTTCTCCGGGTTGCAGCATCGCAAGGAAATCCTCTGGTTCCCATTTTCGAAATGGATCCCCTTCTTTTTGGTAAATCCCTACATTGTGTTTGAGCCGCGAAATGTAAAAGGCTCCGGCATCATGAATCGCTTGCAATCCCTCAAGAGAAAAATAGCCCAAGTCTTTCAAACAAAGGTCTCCTTCTTGAATGGTCGATCGAAGGGACGCTCCGTAGGCGGCGTCATGATGACGAGCATCCCCAACGTCCACATGGAGAAACTTCCCTTCTAGACATTCATATTCTAACTGAATTTTCACCCCAGGCCCCGCACATCCCTCGTAAATCCCTTGGATCTCAGGAGGCAGTTGAAACGACGTGGAATCGAGAATGCGAATCCGGCGAAACAGCGAATGTCTTTGACACACGTGACGGGCCTCCTGCGTCTGATGAATCAGCAGTTTTTCGAACACCGCTTTGAGGAAACTCACTGCTTTTTCGTTAAACCGTTGATTGAGCCCTTCCGCACTCAGAGAGGTGTTTTGCTTAAGAGCTAGAGCACTGCAGAGCTGCACCAATGATTTTTGACCGCCTTCTTCCTGGAGAAATGTGCAAAGTGCCACGAAGTCATGGGCGCGCAACTTCCCCTTTCGTTGAATAAATCGATGATCTCGGGCCATCTGTTCCAGCTCTTCGCACGATAACACGCTTCGTAATCCCTCTAAAAAACAATGCCATTCCTCTTGGAGAGATAAGGACGTCTTCAAAAAAAACCACCCTTTCTAAGACATGATGAAGTCTTCAAAAGGATGGTCAAATGAGGCATAGATTTATTCCTGTTTTCTTAACTTGATGGCTATGGTGTATTTGGCATGCCTATCTTTCCATATTCCCACGGTCACAGCCTCCAAAGATATAGAGTGAAGCCTTGGAGCTACTCGCTCCAAGGCTTCACTTGATGGCTATGGAGGTGCCCCCTTCCTTTGTAGTAAGGAAGAAACGTCTCCATCGGGATGCGTTCAACCATCTCATGAACCACGTGGGCCATGTTATCCCGCGGAATGAGATCGGCGATGTTGCTTGGCAAAGAGAGGCTGTCCATGGTATACTCTTTAAAGGAAACATGATCATGTTTCATAAAAGAATCGCCCTTCTTTCGGTGGTAGTGGTTTTGGTGACTCTATTCTACCAGAAAAAAGGGCGATTCTTCTATATTTGAGGCAAAAAAGTGGGGGCTGATCCCAAAACGCATTCCCGTTTTGGGTCAGCCCCAAAAACCGCTGGCACACACCAATCAGCGGCATGTTCATTCAGAAAAGAAAGCTGATTCTGCAAAGTTTCTCTACTTGAGAAATGTGTGGAACTCAGCGGTATTTTGCACTAAATCACCGGTCTCCTAGAAGGCTGGTGAAAAACGGCTGAGTCCCTTCATCAATGGGAGAACATGTGAAAAGCAGAGTCGATACACCAAGGTTTTTCTAGTTGAGAAGTGACATTGCAAAGCCGTATCTAGGATTAAATCACCAGTCTTCTAGAAGTCCGGTGAAAAACCGCTAATTCCCTTCATCGATGGGGGAGCGCGTGAAAAGCAGGACCAATGCAACAAGGTTTTTCTATATAAGTTGAATTAAAGATTTACAACTGAACACACAAACGATCGACCGTTTGTTCTGGTTTCTGGTTGATTCTCTGAATAAAGGCTTGGACATTCTTTCTAGTTTCTTGCACAGTCGAATAGAACACGTTGTAAATCACGTCTGATTTCAGCCATTTCCATAACCCTTCAATCAAATTCAATTGCGGACTGTATGGTGGCAAAAAGACGAGCTCTAACCGATCTTCGTGTTCTTTTAAAAAAGGCTGAATGAGTTTGGCATGGTGAATTCGAGCGTGATCTAAAATCATTACCATTTTGCCTGTCGGATAGCGTTCTAACACAAGTTGAAGAAACCGAAGAAATGTTTCTGCGTCATAGCGTTCTTCTTCGATGCAAAATACATCCCCTGTTTCGTAGTTCAACGTGCCAATCAGCTTCAGCCCTTGATGTTTTCCAAACGTCGGAATGATTCGTTGTTTTCCTTTGACAAACCATGTTTTTTGAATCGCTTGGTCATCACGAATCATCGATTCATCTTGAAAGAGGACATGGGCGATGTTCCCATCTAACAGTTTTTTTTTACTTCAGGGAAGGTGATTTCGACGAATTCTTTTTGTTTCTCTTCATCGGCATTGGCTAGTGTATAGGTGGGTTTCGTATAGCTTAGCCCTAACCGATGCAGAATGTTGCTTGTTCCACGAGGCGTGTATGCTGGTCCCCACTTTTGTTGAATGAGTTCAGCGATGATCGCAAGCGTCCAGTTATATTTTGCTTCGAATCCCACATCTACGGGGAGCTGATGTTCAATAATCCAAGCCAGCTCTTTTTCCTCATCAGGACTCAATCGACGTGGGGCGCCAGGTGAGTATTTCATCTCCAAGCCATCAAGACCGCGCTGGGCGTAGGCATGGATATAGTTATAAATCGTTTTCTTGGATCGACCAATAATCGTTGCGATTTCTCCTTTTTTGTATCCCTGCAAATGAAGATAAATGGCTTGGTAGCGTTCATATGCTCGTTTACTTTTCGCTTCTTTCATGGCAGTGGACAACTTTTCGATCTCGTCTTTGTGATTGGGCATCGTATTTTCTCTCCGTTCTCCTATTTTCTCTTTTATTTTATTCGCTGTGGAACGGGAGAAAACCTTTATTTCAATTTATATAGCGATCGAGATGCTTTCTTCGCTCAAGGGGAAGCGGGCTCAGCCGGTGTATGTGCTCATGGATTCCTGGTATCCGTCCCAAGCGCTCATCGAAGCCTGTCTGAAACAAGGATTCCATGTCATCGCCATGCTCAAGACGAACCGGATTCTCTATCCGAACGGCATCGCCGTCCAAACGAAGGAGTTCGCCCGCTATATCGAGCCCCAAGACACCCGCTTCGTCACGGTGGGGAACGAGCGCTATCGTGTCACCGCTACGAAGGTGCGCTCAACGGTCTTGATGACGCGATGGTGCGGCTGGCTTGGAAGGCGGATGAACCGATGACACCGGATCATCTCCATGTCGTCTTGAGCACCGACCAGGAGCTGAGTGACGAAGACATCTTGCGTTACGATGCCCAACACTGGTCGATCGAATGCGTTTTCCGGCAGGCCAAAGACCAGCTGAAGTCAGGTGGACCGTGTTCGTCACGTTCGGGCGGTGAAACGGTATTGGGCCGTGGTGCTGTTCGCCTGTGTATACAGCATCGCGGAATCTCAACAAGACCTCTCTTCCGGCCTAGAGCTTCTTCGGTCTCGGAAAGGGCACAGCGTCGTCGAGCTCATCGATGACGCCGCAAAGCAAGAGATTCCCATTGATTTGATCAAAAAACAGCTCCATGTCGCCTAAGGGGTCCCCTGTTTGTCTCTTAGGGAATAGAAATTACTGTAATGAAAAATGCTCATCTACAGTAATTTATTTAAGTTGTCTTCACTTGTAGAAGCTATTACTCTCAGTACCCCTATTTCCTCAAATATGATAGCTTGTGAATATACACTATAGACTAGTCCCTTTTCTTCACGTAGGATTTGATTTAAACGAGAGTTCCTTCCCCCACCTAAAATTAAGTTGGTTTTTAAACAACAAATGTTCAATGAAATGAGCTATTCCATTCGTCTCTTTTGTTTCATGTTTCGTTCCTACATGCACCATTACTCCAATAGAAACTGATTTAGCGTAAGGGATTTTGTCAATTAGTAGACGAAGACCATTAGACAAACATCGTTTCCTCATTTAACTCTCCCCCTTGCTCCTGTATAAACATTTGAAAAGCAATATCAGGGTTTTCTGTATTATGCTTTTTTAGAAAAGACACGTAGTCTCC
>NZ_JPYA01000205.1 GCF_000750005.1 Geobacillus icigianus
TGGATTGTACCTAGTTTTGTCCCCTTTGTAAATAAAAAATTTCTGTCAATGATTAGGAAAGCGCTTACAATATAACTTTTCTCCGGCTGCCGCGAACGCTTGATTCAGACTGATTCGACCGTTTTTATTTTTCTTTCTGTTTTTTGATATAATTTTGTCAACCAAGTTGACCACCTTATTTCGAACGCGAACCAAACGAACGCGGGATATGATAAAATAAGGACAACGACCGACAAGGCGAGGGGAAGGATGGATGAAACAGACTGCGGTTCGAACCGGATGGCTCATCGCCGCCATGATGGCAGCCGGTGCGCTCATCGTCGCTTGGCAAGGGGCATGGACGGCTGTCGCCTTCATTAACGCCACCTTTTTGCTCTCTTTGGTGCCGCTGTCATTGGGGGGGCTTTTGTTTGTTTATGAACGCGGGTTTTTCAGCGGATTTGCGTATGGATTCCAAAAATGGCGCAAAAGCGCCGGGACAAAGGCGGAGCGGTATCTTGAAGAAGCGGCCGCGGAGCAGGAATTCGCACAACCGCCCGGCCCGCGGCGTTTTGCGGTCACTTATCCGCTTCTTTTGTCCGGACTCCTTCTGTTTCTCGCGATGATCGCCGCCGGATACGCCGTGCAATAAAGGTTGCAACAGCTGAATGGTTTCCGTATAATATAAAGCAAATCGAAAACCAATCGGGCGATGAGAAAGAAAAGTACATATGGCGATGCCTTCAGAGAGCTTGTGGACGGTGCGAACAAGCGGCTAGCCATATGGAATGGGCTTTCGAGCTTCCCGCCGAACCGGCGACGCAGTAGGCGAGGACGTTCCTCCACGTTACAGGAGGCCATGCGTGAGGCATGGGCTAAGCGATTGCGCTATGGGCGCAATAAGTAGGGTGGCACCGCGGTCCTACCGTCCCTATCCATGGGAGGGAAAGGACCGTTTTTATTTTTGTCTTAAGGGAGTGAAAAGCGATGAAAACGATTTTTTCTGGCATTCAGCCAAGCGGCGTCATCACCCTTGGCAATTACATCGGGGCGCTGCGGCAGTTTGTCGAGCTGCAGCATGAATACAACTGCTATTTTTGCATCGTTGATCAACACGCCATTACCGTTCCGCAAGACCCCGACCAATTGCAGCAAAACATTCGCCGCCTCGCCGCCCTCTATTTGGCGGTCGGCATCGACCCTGCGCAGGCGACGCTGTTCATCCAGTCCGAAGTGCCGGCGCACGCTCAAGCGGCTTGGATGCTGCAGTGCCTCGTTTATGTCGGCGAACTGGAACGGATGACGCAATTTAAAGAAAAATCGGCCGGCAAAGAGGCGGTCAGCGCCGGG
>NZ_JPYA01000206.1 GCF_000750005.1 Geobacillus icigianus
CGATAAAAACGAAGCCAGCCCGGAAGCGACAAAATAGAGAACATCAATGTTTCAATCCCTCATAGGTACGATAAAAACTTCCCTCCCTTTTAATAAGCTCTAAATCTCTCTTTCGTTTCAATCCCTCATAGGTACGATAAAAACCTCAATGTATCATATCGATCCGCCACCCAACGACGAGTTTCAATCCCTCATAGGTACGATAAAAACGTATGTAGCACAACATAGTTATGACAATCCTCCGAAGTTTCAATCCCTCATAGGTACGATAAAAACGGCGTTGCAACACAGAAAAACCAGCCCAATGACAATAGTTTCAATCCCTCATAGGTACGATAAAAACCAGAAAAAGTTGACGGAACGACACTCCGCACAATCAAGTTTCAATCCCTCATAGGTACGATAAAAACAACGATTAGGAGTCAAAATCACGGATGCAAACGGGAGTTTCAATCCCTCATAGGTACGATAAAAACGCGTTGCCGGCGTGCGGGGCACACAGGCCGCACCCGTTTCAATCCCTCATAGGTACGATAAAAACGGGGAAGCAATCCCAAATAAAGCCAAGGAGGTTTGTTTCAATCCCTCATAGGTACGATAAAAACCAATGGGTTCTTCACCGGCGGCAAGGCAGGCTTCAGTTTCAATCCCTCATAGGTACGATAAAAACTTCGATCCCTTTTTGCGTGAGGAACCAACGGCGCTTTCTGTTTCAATCCCTCATAGGTACGATAAAAACCTTGATGGAAAAATTGAAGAGGTGTGGGACGATGAAGATGTTTCAATCCCTCATAGGTACGATAAAAACTTCTCTAGGTTTCGTTCTTGGTATTCTCCTATGGCCGTTTCAATCCCTCATAGGTACGATAAAAACCGTAAAGGTTTTGTTGGGGTTTCGCATTTTCATTAAGTGTTTCAATCCCTCATAGGTACGATAAAAACGTACCGGAGAAACATGATCGTGATGAGCACGGCCCAGTTTCAATCCCTCATAGGTACGATAAAAACCCCAAAAAGTGTTGTCATATCAACCTTTTCCCTTCAATGTCATCATCAGAATAACACGTTTCGAAGATTCTGTCAATGAAATCTCTCCTTGATGGTTGTAGGGATCAAGCGATCAAAATCAATGTCGTCGACCCCCTGGGGTTTTTGCGCGATTGGAGGTCGACGACAAATGAAGACTGCTTCCTAGCGTTTGACTTGCCTTGTTTGCCGATTGCTATTTGCCTAAGCGAGGGTAAACGCTCGTCATGCGGTGAATAAGACCCGGGCGCCGCCTGCTCATCCATCGCGGGCAAGACGAATACAAACATTGGAATCCCAACACTTGCACGAACGGGGGCGAGTGCTAACTTTTTATGTCTCCAAGCAGTCGGCTGATGATCGCCTCTTGGTATCCCGCTTTTTCGGTTTTCGCTATCGCTTCTTTCACTGGCTGCAGCGGCGTTGACGCTACGGAGGCGAGTTTGGCGAGCCGCTCCGGAGGCAAGTGAACCGATGGGGTGGCGGCGAAGTAATCATCGACGCTGTAGCGCCATGGAACAGCCGCCGAGCCGTATCGCTCGAGAAAACGGTCGGCCATTTTCAAACCTTCCGGGTCAAAGTCGCCGGAGTAATGCAGCTTGGCGCCTGAAGCCGCGAGCAAATCAAGGAGCCGCATCGTCGCTAAATTCATTTGCCCGTTCGCGCAGACAAGCGGGGCGCGGGTGTCAAGCAAGGTCGAGAAAACGCCCGCGTTTTCGACGACGTATACGATGCCGCCGTTGGCTGGATAGGCGCGAATGAGCGACAACACGTCCCTTAGCGGTGCATTCAATGCGCTGTTGGCTTCGACGGCAGCGGTGAAGACCGGGTGAGGGCCTTTCTTCGTTTCGGCCAACAAGTTGGCGCAGGTGGCAAAGTTCAAAATATCCTCGCGGAGCAGGCCGACGGACTGCAGCAATTCATTGACGCTCTCTACAGAGGTCACATCCCACTCGCCTAGCACGGTTGCTTGCAAGGCCGACAGCAACACCTTGCCGGGGAGCGTTGACAGGTCAAAAGCGTGTGGATCACCGGCGATACGCTGGGCAAACAATGGGAGCCGTTCATACGAGCCGAGCGGCAAGCGGCGAAGGGCGGCGCCGACAAGACGGATCGCCGCCGCCAACTCTTCGCGGTTTGCCTCATACGCTGCTTGGATGAACCGTTGGCCACAAATGTCTTCAAGCCAAGGGTGCTCGTGGGCGAGATGCCCGAAAAACCGCTCCCGCTCCTTTTCGGCCGCCTGACGCTGTTCTTTTTTCGGCACGAGCGGCTCACCGAAATAGTGCTCGAGCAGCTCGATGAGGCCAACGCCGGCAAACCGTGTTCGTTCGAGCTGCCGTTCAAAGGCGGGCAGGGAAACGCGGGAAACGTCTCGGCCGAAAAAGGCAGCGATGGCTTCGCGCTCGTTCTCGCTGAACGATGCCAAGGAGACGACGCCACCAACACGACCGAGCGACTCGTATTTCCTCTTCATCTCGACAAACAAACGGTGAAAGCCCAGTTCGGAACGGAAAAAGGCAGCGGCCTCTTCGGCCCGGTTCATGTCTCGATCAACTCCCATTCTTCCTCATTCGCTACTAATTGCTTGATGCGCCCGTTCCAATAATACTGGATGACGGTGACAAACGGCGCATTGCGCGGACGGACGAGCTCGCAAATCGACAGGGCCGGCACGGTGTCGTAGTCACCCCAAAGCGCCTGCGAGTTCATGATGTAGTTAAAGCCGAGCTGTTCAACAAGGCCGAACATCATGCGGATGTTGTTTTCATCGACGCCGGCGAACGCTTCATCAAGCGAGATGATGTACGGCGCATCATCGCCTGCTTCCTGATAGCGTGAATACGCCGCCGCAAACAGCGGAATGTACATCGCCAACGCTTTTTCCCCGCCGCTGAACCGATAAAAGCGTTGGTTTGTCAGTTCGCGCTTCGGTTCGTGTTCTTTTTCATAGTAGAGGGTAAACGAAAACCATTTCCGATAGTCGAGCACTTCTTTTATAATTTGATGAAGCGTGTTGCCTTGGCCGCGTTCCTCAAGCAGTTCGCGGGCGCGGGCGATTTTCGAGCGGAAATGGTTCGTCACCCGCTGCAAATCTTCCTCCTTGAGCAGCCGTGAATCCATCCGCAGCAACCCCACCAGCTCTTTCGTGTCGAGCTCGTCTTCCGTCTCCGCCGTTTTCGGCTTCCATTGAATGGATAGAACGAGGCTCGATGACGTATCGATTTCGCTCATCCGCTTGTTCATGTCGTTCACCCATCGCTCCGCGCGTTGGATGCGGCTGCGCAAAATGCGGCCGACCGACTTTAAAATGACTTCTTCGTACAGTTCCCGGTCTTGTTCTTTCATATACTCGTGCTGCAACGCGATTTCCCGCTCAACTTCCGCCAAAACGACAGACGGCGTGGCACGCTGCCCTTTGTAGTCAAGGAAAATGACGTTTCGCTCTTGTTTTTCCCTCCAATCAGCTGCTTTCATCGCCATTTCGTCGTCCGGCGCCGCGGTGCTCCATTCTTTCTCCTCGAACGGGAGCGATTCGAACGTCGCCCGGTATTCGGTCAAATTGGATGATTCTTGGAAAAAGATTGTGTTCAGCCGAGCCAGCAGCGAAGAGCGGCTGTCTTTCAACGTTCCCCCATACCGCTGTTTCGCTTCGCTCGCCTGCTCGCGAAGCGGACGCGAACGGTCCAGCTCCACCAACTTGAGCGCCGCCTCACGGGCAAAGGCCTGCTCCCATGCGGCGGCCAGCTCGCGAGCGAACGTTGCCCGTTTCTCTCCTTGTTCCCGTTCTTCGGCAAGACGCGCAAGGCGCTGTTCGGTCCGCGCCCGCTCGTTGACTAGACGCGGAACTGCCTCGCGCAGAGCGCTGAGCCGCTCCCGCACGCGGGCGATTTCCGCGCGAATGTCATCCGCCCCCATTTGTTGGAGCGTTCGTTCGATCTCAGCCATGCGGAGCGCCAGACGTTCGTCTTCATCGAGCAGGCGATTCCGCTCCCCTTTGGCCTCATCGATGTCGTCGCGAAGCTCCTGCAGCTGCTCGCGCTGCTGGGTGATCATCACCGCGACATAGAGCGCTTCTCGAACATGCACTTCCAGTTCATGCAAAAAGCGGAGATACGATTTCATCGCCAAGCGGGCTCGATCGCATCCTTCCACGGAAAACGCCACGTCAAGCCCTGCCGATTGCTCGCGCAACGTTTGCTTGAGGTGCTGCCACTCGCGAGCGAGTCGGGATACCTTTTCTTGTTGCCGCTGCCAGTCGCGCTCTTTGCTTTCCGCGCGGCGGCGCGCTTCCTCCCGTTCCTCAAACGCCGCGCGCACATCGCGGTCGGATGGAAACGCGGCAAACCACTCCGCCAATGCGGCGATATGAGCTTCCACCGCTTTGTGTTCCGCCTGCAGGCGGTCAAGCGCTTGCCGCAAGGAAGCGATCTCTTCTTCCAATGAAGCGATCTTCTCCATCCGCCACCGCCGCCTTGCCGTGCGGCCGATGAACATGGCGCGCTCGCGGGCGGGCGCATGACCGCGTACGAGACCAAGCGCATAGCGTCCAGCTTCATTAAGCGTCATGCCACCGTCTTGCGCCTCATCGGCAATGACAATGCTGCGAAGCACGGCATCAATCCGCTCCGCAGCGACAGGGACACCTGCATCTGGCTGGAGATAATCGGCCAACGTATGCGCCATATGCACCGGGTTCGGGACGAGCACCCGGTCATACGTCACCGCCATATCGCGGTCAATGATCAGCGCATCGAGCAGTCCGGCATGGGCGAGCGCCGATTCGATCCGCTCGCGGACAGGCTCCGGCACATGGTCGAAAAATTCGACTGCCGCATACAGCGGAACGGAAACAACTCCTTGTTGCTCCAACTCTGCGCGCATGGCGTCCGTCTGTGGATCGCGTTCCGGTTCTGGGTCTTGTTCTGTCTGCCAATGGCGAAGCTCCTGCTCGCGCTCGGCGAGCTGGCCGCCAAGCAAGCGCATTTCGTGTTCAAGCCGCCATTTTTCATCGTTTTTCTTCCCGACGGCATCATAATACGCCGCCGTGAACGGCTGCTTGAGGTCATCGATGGAATATTGATCATACAAGCCGTCCGTCTGTCGCAAAAACGTCTGAATGCGCGCTTCGTCCACCGTGACGCCGCCACGCTCCAGCCAAGCGAGCACCGCTTGTTCCCACCGCTCTTTTTCTTGGTCAAGCAGTTCGTCCCATTTCCGGTATTGATGCCGCCATTCGTCAACTTCCCGCTGCAGTTCGCCTGCTTCTTTGCTTGCTTCTTCATAGCGCGCTTGCAGTCCCTCATGACGCCGCCAAAGGTCGGCGAGCGCTTCGAGCCGTTCCGCATGGCGGTCCGCTTCCTGCTTCCAAACCGTAAACGGAAATTCGCGCTGTTGACGATGATGACGGAGAAAATCGCCTTCATTCACTTCATGGCCGGCAAACGCCCCTTCGTCCGCGTCGGCGCGCAACTGCGCCAACGTCTCTTCCACCTTCCGTTCCAGCTCATCGAGGCGCGCTTCCGCCTCATCAATTTGATGGCGGCGCTGCCGTTCAAGCCGCTCCTTCTCTTCGATCACCCGCTCTTGCCGCTCCCGCCGCCTCGCTAGGTCGCGCTGCTGTTCCTTTAACTTTTCGTACGTTTCGGCTTGTTGAAAGACTTCATGGCCCGCAAGCTCCACTTCCCGTGCACGCAACACGTCTTCTTCACGACTGAGGCGGATGATCTCCTCATCCAACTCATCAAGCCGCTGCCGCGCTTTGTTCTCCTCTTCTGATCTTGTTCGCTGCTCAGCGGCGAGCTGTTCGGCTCGTTGGACCGCTTTCTCGTATTCCACGGCTTTTTCGGCAATCATATATTCATTGTAATGACGGTAATGGTCGCAAAGCCGCTTGAGCGCCCGCGCATCACGCTCGAGCTGCTCCAGCTGCTGCTTTGCTTGGTCCATATTTTCAATCGTCTCGGACAAATGGCGCAATTCCTCATCGGTTAACGGCGGCAATGCGCTTTCCAAAATTTCGTAAATCACCGTCGGCTTGAAATCTTTCGATAATTTCGGGCTCCGCAATTGAATCAACAGCTCGATCAACTCTTGAAACGCCTCGAGCGATTCGAAGCGGAACACATGCTTATTGACGAGCTCCATATATTCTTTTTGCGTCTCGACCACCGTTCCCCCAGCGCCGAGCGCATCGGCGAGCTCGCGCTTTGTCAAAGGAATTTTCTCGCCTGTTTTTTCTTTTTTGTACAAGTCAACATCATGGCCGATGCGGCGGTTGTCCAAAATGACAAAGCCCCAAAAGTCGAGATTTTTTTGCCGTTTCGCTCGCAAACCGATGCCGGTCGTAAGATATTGATCGGTTTCGGTCCGCTTATATTCGAGAAACAAATAACCGGTCCGCTCATCGCGGTTGACGACATCTTTTTCCCCGAGCAAGTAATCTTCCATTCGCCGCGCCCGCGAACCGAACGGATCGAGCCGGTCGGGCGTCTTTTTCCCGTCAAGCAGCACCGGGATCAAGCTTTGCATCGTCACCGATTTGCCCGCTCCATTGCTTCCGCGCAAAAACAACTTTCCGTCGGCAAAATGAAAATATTGTTCATCATAATACCAGAAATTGATCAATCCCGCGCGATGCAACATCCATCGATCTGCCATCATAGCTCCCTCTCTTTCGCTTGAAAATCGTCCGGGTATCGCCCACAAAGCCGCCCAAGGAGCGGGTAGAGGACGACCATGCCCGTCTCGGGATCCGTGTCTGCCATTCGCCATGCTTCGAGCTCCGCCAGCACCTCGCGAGCTAACTCCGCAAGCGATGCTTCGCGATGCGTCTTCCCCCATCCAGCTTCGTAACGACGCTTCGTATCGGCGAGCGATTCAGAAAACTGCGCCGGCGTCAGCCAAAGGCGCCCGTACTCGTCCGGCGGAAAGGACGCCAACCGCTCGCGGACGACGGCGGCAAAATGAAGGATGATGTCAGATGTCCCTTTTAGATCGGGAAAAAGCGTATACGGCGCCTGCCGTTCCGGAATCGTCAACATGGCGACGTTTTTGTACAGCTCATATCGAAACGGCGTATGGGACTCAATATCCTCACGCAGCCGATGCCGGAAGTTGCGCAAGTAATAAAAATCTTGCTCGTCGCCTTCTGTTCGGTGCACAGCCGGTGATAAAAACAGCTTCCGGTACAGACGATGGCGCCGGTAATCTTGCGGCGCTGCTTTCCATTCTTCCGCCAACAGTTCATCAATCGACGTATATTGCAGCAAGTCTTTCGGATATGTGCGCATAAAGTAGCGCGCCAACACCGACACTTCATAAAGCGCTTCTTCGTCCGCATGTTGCGCGAACGCTTCGATCTCTCCATCCATCCGGCGGATCAGTCCGATTTGTTCCGCTGTTTTCAGCACGCGAATGAGCGCGCGCCGCTGCGAATAGTTCGTCCAATCGACCGGCACATCGCCCGGATACATGGCGCGGATTTCCTCGCATACATCGGAAAGCAAAAATTTTTCTTCAACCGCCTTGCTTTCAACATACGCCATCAAGCAGCAAAACAGCGCATAGTCGAGCGGCTCTTGAAACGACGGAATCCCCATCCACGGCTCCGGCTCAGCCGGAATTTTTTCGAGCTTCGCGAAATGCCGGTGCACGATCAAGCGGTAGCCGAACTTCTCCTCGACATATCTTTTGAGCACGTGTTCGCGTTCGCGGACAAGCTGATACCGTTCCGGGTCGGCGTCGCGGACGATCCAAAATTGTTCAAACAGCGCCGCCAACGCTTCTTTTGCCTTGTCATCAAACGCCGTCTCCATCTTCGCTCCCTCCTTCCGCCATCACTTCGATTTCGTAGTTGGGCATCACAAGCGTTCCGTCTTCAGCATGAAGGCAAATCGTGTCGTCCCGACGAACAATGCGGATGTCCCAGCCGTTCTCCGTTTTCACGGTTGGCTGTTCTTTCCCCATCGCTTTGGCGATCCAGGCGAGCAATGTCTTCCGTACGTACGGGGTCACTTCACCGAGTTCGGCCAGCACGATTTTTCCGTCTTTCACCAGCTGTTTCAGTTCGGCTTCCTCGCGTGCCTTCTCCTCCAAATAGCGGCGGCGCGCTTCTTCTTTTTCCCGCTTTTTCTCCTCGATCGCCTGCGGTTTCTTCTTTTCTCCATAATGGCGCACGCGCGGCTTCGTCACCCATTCCATCGGCGCCTCGTCCCAAACATCGCGATACATATCATCTGTCGCCTCATTGTCTGCGATCAGATGTTTCGTATGGAAGCAGCCGAACACGACCGCCGACAAACAGTGCGCCTCTTCGATCGAGGACAGTTGCGAAAACCAGCGTGCCAAGTGCAAATAATCGCCTTTGCGGCTGCGAAAGTGGTGATGCCGCTCACCAAGCCGCTGCACGATGCGCGTCAAGCGACGAATCGCTTCATTCGTCTGATGCTGCAAAAACGCCAGCTCGCTTTCGTGGCCGTCCCGACCTAAAAACCATTCGCGCAAACTGCGCCACGTCTCGCGCTTTTCTTCGATGCATTCGGCGCGCGACGGGGCGCTGTCGGCAAAGCGTGGAATCGACCGCTCATAATCGACTACATGCTCAATGAACCGGTCCACTCCTTCGTCTGGAAGGTCTTCCAACAGCCGCTCAATTTGCATCGATGTCTTCTGTAAGGCGACGATAAAATCACGCAAATAGGCGGTAAATTGTTCCTTGTAAACGAGAAACGATTCCGCCGTCATCCGTTCTTCCAAATTTTCGCTATGCAAATAGGCGATATAATCAGCCGAATGGTGAATGATTTTTTTGAAATAATCAAACGTCTCCTCCCACACTTGGTGTATTTCGTCCGGTTTTTCTTGGAAATTAGCAGATATGATCGTTTCCATGCGAGAAAGGGAGGCGTACAGACGGTCAAACCGCGTTTTCTCGAGCGAACCGCCAAACGAGTCGCCCAACTGTTCGAGCGTGCGAATCATTCGCTCTATTTCCACTGTGTACGGGCTGCATTGATAACGAAACCGCTTTTTCTTAAATTCCTCGATCGTCCGTACATGGGAAGTCTCTTGGCGGGCGATCAAATTGTTCCATTTGACAAGCTGATCGAGGTCTTGCTGCAAATCATCCTCAGTATAATCGGCAAATTCGGCATGCTGTTTCAAAAACGCATACACTTCCTCGGGGAACAAATATTGCCGCATCCGTTCGTGCTGAATGTAGAAATACCGCAAAATCGCGCGATAACGGTGTGCATTTTCCGCCGACAAATACTTTGTTTCGACAATCGGCTTCAACCAAGAAGCATCCATCTTCGTCCACCTTTTCCTCTCTTTTTCCTAATTATTATTGTAACGATTTCATTCTTCCTTTGGCTAGTGAAAGCTATTTTTCTGAATTTTTCTCGCCATCCATGCGATTTTTTTGTAAAATAGAGATGAAAAGGAGGTGAATCGACATGGAAGCGCTATTGCGGGAAATTTTGCACGAGGTGAAAGCAACGCGCGCGGCAGTCGAGTCGCTCGAACGGCGAGTCGGCGCTTTAGAGGGACAAGTCGCTCAGCTCAATGAACGAACAAGCGCGCTCGAGACGCAAGTCGCCCAACTCAATGAACGAACGAGCGCCCTCGAGACGCAAGTCGCCCAGCTCAATGAGCGAACAAGCGCGCTCGAGACGCAAGTCGCCCAACTCAATGAACGAACGAGCGCCCTCGAGACGCAAGTCGCCCAGCTCAATGAGCGAACAAGCGCGCTCGAGACACAAGTCGCCCAGTTGAATGAACGGACGAGCGCTCTTGAACAGCAATTCGCCCAATTGAATGAGCGGACGAGCGCTCTTGAACAGCAATTCGCCCAATTGAATGAGCGGACGAGCGCTCTTGAGCAGCAATTCGCCCAATTGAATGAGCGGACGACCACGCTGGAACAGCGCATCGATTTGCTTTACGAACGCACGACGGAAACGAAGGCGATTGCCGAAGCGCTTCGTCATGGGCAGGAAGTGCTGACCGCGAAATACGAGGCGATGGCGAACGACCTCCACCAAATGAAAGGCGACCTCACCCACGTCACATCGATCCTCGAAGACAAGGTGTTGCCGGCTCTCGCCGAACATGAAGCGGGACTGCATGTCCTCAACGCCCGCGTCTTCAAAACCGAAAGCATTCTTCACCGCCTCGTTCATGCGTAAGATGATTCCTCAACAGATCATGAACCCACTCGTTTCGATGGATCCGGCTGCTTACCGCAGCCGGTTTTTTCTTCCTATTCAGCTCGAATATCTCGAATTCGGAGAATTTAGGAGGATTAGGGCGCATTCCCGAGCATTTGTAAGCATCGCGGCGGAGAGAACGGTTCTCAAGGTGAGAAGCAGCCAAACGCGGATAGATCGGCTGATACCAAATTTTCCAACTTAACCTAATTTGCGTTACCCTATGTTTGTGACGTTTTCCCCTCCGTGTCGTTTTTTTTTGCTTTCCCCCTTGACTTAGAAGGCTGGTGATGCAAAGGGAGAACTGCTGTCCAACATTTTTTAAAGAAAAACTTTCAACACCATCGTCCGGGTGTTTAACAGGTCGGATGGATCTTTTTATCGGCATTTTCGGATCCAAAAAAGGAGGAATCGTTTTGCGTAAATGGTTCATGTCATTGCTCGCTGTCGGGCTTGTGTTCGGACTGGCCGCCTGCAGCGGGAAACGTGATGCGAAAGGGCACATTGTGATTAGCGGAAAAAAGTTTACCGAGCAGGTGATTTTGACGCATTTATTGGCTGAGTATGTGAAGGCCAACACCGATTTGGACGTGGAAGTGAAGGACAGTCTAGGCGGCGCCTTTATGCTTAAGCAAGCCATTGAAAACGGAGACGTCGACATGTACGTCGAGTACACGGGAACAGGGTATTTAAACATTTTAAAACAGCCGTACGATCCGGCAAAAACGCCCGAACAAATCTATAATGAAACGAAGAAGTTATATAAGGAAAAATACAACATCGCTTGGCTCAAACCACTCGGATTTAACAATACGTACGCATTGGCGATGCGAAGAGACCTTGCCGAAAAGCTCGGGGTCAAAACGTACTCTGATTTAGTCAATCATTCGTCTTCCCTTACCTTTGGGTCAGACGCCGAGTTTTTTGAGCGAAGCGACGGCTATGACGGGCTTGTCGATACATACGGATTCCAGTTCAAAAAAACGGTCAACATCGATCCGGACTTGCAATACGAAGCGGCGAAAAACGGGGAGATCGACGTCATCACAGCCTACACGACGGACGCCCGCATCAAAAAATACGATCTCGTCGTGCTCAAAGACGATCAACATTACTTCCCGCCGTACCACGCCGTGCCAATCATCCGCCAAGACGTGTTGGACGCCAACCCAGGACTCGAGGAAGCGCTGAACAAACTGGCCAACATCTTAACGGACGAAAAAATGATGGAACTGAACGGCGAAGTGAATTTGGAAGGAAAACGGCCGCGCGAAGTGGCAATAGACTTTTTGAAATCGGAAGGACTGATCGACTAGAAAGCGAGGAATGTGAATGATTCGATTTGAAAACGTCACAAAACAGTATGAGGATGGATTTGTCGCCTTAAAAACTATCAATCTTGAAATCCATAAAGGCGAGCTGGTCGCCCTCATCGGACCGAGCGGCTGCGGAAAAACGACGACGATGCGAATGATCAATCGATTGATCGAGCCGACGTCGGGCACCGTATATATCGACGGGCAAGACATTTCTACGCTTGATCCGGTCGAACTGCGGCGCAACATCGGCTACGTCATCCAGCAAATCGGGCTGTTTCCGCACATGACGATCGCGGAAAACATCGCGCTCGTGCCGAAGCTGAAAAAATGCGAAAAAAGCGCCTATGAAAAGCGGGTCGATGAGTTGCTTGACCTCGTCGGCTTGGATCCAGCGACGTTCAAGCACCGCTACCCATCGGAACTCAGCGGCGGCCAACAGCAGCGCGTCGGTGTCGTCCGCGCGTTGGCCGCGGAACCGGATATTATTTTGATGGATGAGCCGTTCAGCGCCCTCGACCCGATCAGCCGCGAACAGCTGCAAGATGACATCGTCCGCTTGCAAGAAGAAATTCGCAAAACGATCGTCTTTGTCACCCACGATATGGACGAGGCGATTAAAATCGCTGATCGGATTGCGCTGATGAAAGACGGGGAAGTCGTCCAATTTGCGACGCCGGACCAAATGCTTCGGCGGCCGGCGAACTCCTTTGTCCGCGAGTTTATTGGTGAAGACCGTCTGCTGACCCGCCAGACAGCCGTGCCGACAGCGGAAGATTTAATGTCCGACGCCGTCGCCACGATCGCACCGCGGCGCGGCTTGGCCGAAGCGTTCCGGCTGATGAAGGCGCGAAAGGTCGACAGTTTGGTCGTCGTCGATAAAAAGCAATCGTTTCTTGGCATCGTGACGCTCAAACAAATCGAGCAACGATACAATGAGGAACATTTGCTTGTCGCCGACATCGCTGATTACGATGTGACGACATTACAAAAAGAAGCGGATGTGACAGACGTCGCCGCCTTGTTCCAAGACCCGGACGTGCGCATCATTCCAGTGCTCGATGGCGACCGCCTTGTCGGCGGCATTACGCGCTCCAGCATGATGCGCGCGCTCGCTGAGTGGACATTCCAGCAGCACGCATAAAGACATCAGCCATGGGGGGAAGGATGAGATTTCCGGTTCCCTCCAGAAGCCCGGTGATTTACGGGAGCATGCCGCTTCACAAGATCATTTCTCAAATAAAAAACCTTGTAGCATCGGTTCTACTTTTCACATGTTCACTCATCAACCAGGGGAACCAGCTGTTTTTCACCAACCTTCTAGTCTTGTGAACAGATGGAAGACGGCCGCACATCAAAAGCGAATCGGGTGCGATTGGCTCGATAGCCGCTCGCCCAAAAACCGGCGATGGGAAACACTTCTCCCGTTGGCAGCTGGCCGGTGTGGCCGCAACTTCCCCTTCAGAATAGAACGAGGCCCCCATTGGCGGCTGAATTCCGCCGATGAAAAGGAGGCGGTTGGCTCACCGCCTCTTTTTCACCAATGAGGGAAGAGCATGATAGCGGCGGCCCATCTGTCACCGTTTTTTCAATAAGGAAGACGACGATGAACGGGCCGCTACTTTTTTCACCAAGGAGGGATACAATGGAATTATTGCAAACGTTTATTGAACGACGAGAAGAGATTTGGATCGCTTTTCAAGAGCACGTACTGTTATCCGCGATTGCCATGAGCATTGCCATCGCGGTGGCCGTGCCGATTGGCGTCGCGTTGACCCGGTATCGCAAACTCGCCGAGCCGATCATCGGCATCGCCGCCATCATCCAAACGATTCCAAGTTTGGCGCTGCTTGGGTTTATGTTGCCGATTTTCGGCATCGGCAAACTGCCGGCGATCATCGCCTTGACGCTTTATGCCTTGCTTCCGATTTTGCGCAACACGTACACCGGCATTCTTGGCGTCGACCCGGCGCTCGTTGATGCCGGACGAGGGATGGGGATGACATCGCGGCAAATTTTATGGATGGTCGAGCTTCCTCTCTCGCTTCCCGTCATTATGGCTGGCGTGCGCACCGCGACAGTGCTGACGATCGGCGTCGCCGCCTTGGCGACGTTTATCGGCGCCGGAGGGCTTGGCGACTTGATCGACCGCGGCCTGCGCATTGCCGACAAAAACTTGATTCTCGCCGGCGCCATCCCAGCCGCCATTTTGGCGATTGCCTTCGACTGGCTGCTACGAAAAGTGGAAAAGAAAGTGACACCCAAAGGGCTGTGATCAGCCCTTTGGCTTCTTCCCTCTCTCGGTCGTCTCAGCAAAGCGTTTATGTTCGAAAATCGGCTGAAGAAACTCAAAATGATAGCGGTCCATATCCCCTATATCGACACTTTGATGTTTGACTTCATCGATAAAGAAAGTGATCATTGACACCCCCCAAACAACGTGATGACTGCATGTATGCCCTCAACAGTTCGGTGACGAGCGGTGTGATCGAGAAATCAAGCTTTTGATGCGCCCCCATAATTGGTACAGACCAAACCCGATAACCGCTCCACTTATGTTCAAAATGATATCATCAACATCAAAGCTTCGTTCGCTAGGGTATTCAGCAAATTTTCCATCCATCAACGCTGTCAAAAATTGAACGGATTCAATGCCGCTCGAAACGAGCAGGGCAAGGAGAAGAAACGGTTTGATACATGCAAACCGTGATCGTTTTTCGAATCATTTACTGCTTCAGCTCCTTTATTCTTTGCTTGTATTCCAGTTCTTAGCATCCACCTCCAAATGACCTTTACCACTCGGGCGATTTGAACACTACGGCTCAAACTCATCCGTTTCCTTCATCGTAACGCCATTTAGCACATAGTCGTCTTCCTGCATAATATCCCATTGCTCCCATATAAATGGGGACTACAAAGACAAAGGATGGATAAAAAGGAAACGACGTAATCGTTGCGATCCCTAAAACAACCGCCCAATCCCATTTAAATCCCCATTTTTTATCAACAAAAGAAACGAGCGCTTCTGTTACTATGCATATAAGCAAAACAGCCAGTAATGCAGCTGGAAAAATGGCAACACGGATACCAGGAATCCATGAGCACATACACCGGCTAAGACCGCTTCCTCTTGAGCGAAGAAAGCATCTCGATCGCTAGATCTTGCTTCTTCCCGCCGCCTTATCATAGAGACGAAACGCGAACGGGAATGCCTGAGTCATGGTGTGCACCATCCGCCAAACGAGCGAATGCCCCCAGACGGATGGATGATCGTTGTGCGAGTAGTGCCAATCACACCCTTGAATGGCGCGGGCAGCCCGTGACGAAGGCTTCGTTTTTTTGGCAAATGGGATCATCCATCGAAACAAAAAAGACTGATTCTCCGGTTTGGCGATTAGCTTAATGTGATCAATGAGTAATGAAATTACCACTCATATATCGACTTCTCTACTATGGCTTAACGAAAACTTTTTAGACAAGAAAGGCAACGATAAACTCGAAAGAAAACACAAAATAATCCCGCTGAAAAATGCTTTTGCCATGGATTTTGCTACATATTCTTTCGATATGTCTTCTATTTGTTTTTTTATGTTAGCAATATTTTTATCTATATTGATCAACTGTTGCTTCACTTGTTCTTCGATTTTCTTTTGCATTTCTGGAGACATTG
>NZ_JPYA01000207.1 GCF_000750005.1 Geobacillus icigianus
CAACAAATTATACTCCCTTCTCATATAAGGGGAGAAATAAGTGGTGCAATGATGATGATAACATGGGGAATGATACCCCTTGGTTCAATGGTTGGAGGCTTAGTGAGTGATATATTAGGGTTGAGAGCTGTCTTGATTTTAGCAGGGATACTCTTAATATTTTCAAATTTTTGGATGATAAATTCCGATATAAGAAAGTACAGAAACAAATTATCGGATGAACAAGTAGTTTTGTAAAAGACTGTAGATGAGCAAATTCGCTAACATAAATTGACAACTAAACAAAAAAGGAGACATGAACCCAACTCCTTGAGTAAAATAGATGTGCTCAAACCCATTCACACAAGGAGGTTCATGTCTCATGAATAGATTAGCACATCATCAAGGAATCCACAAGTTTTTCATGACGTTGGGATTGGCGCTTTATTTCTCGAAGCCGGTCATCAAGCATCTCGTTTACCTTGTCGACGCCTTGACTACCAAGGGATTTTCGGGGACATTGACGGATGTCCGGTACTGGAGTTTTCATCCCAACCATCGAACCACGCTCAGCCATTTTTTCACGAAAAGCCCTTGGAACGAGGAAAAACGGCTTGAGAAGCTTCAAGAATGGATTCTTCGCCAGATCGAACGCCTAGCCAAACGGGAGAATCAACCCCTTTTTGTTTCGATTGATGATACGATTTGCCAAAAAACGAAGCCTTCGTCACGGGCTGCCCGCGCCATTCAAGGGTGTGATTGGCACTACTCGCACAAAGATCATCAATCCGTTTGGGGGCATTCGCTCGTTTGGCTGATGGTGCATACCTTCACCCAAGCGTTTCCGTTCGCCTTTCGTCTGTATGACAAGACGGCGGGAAGAAGCAAGATCGACCTAGCGATCGAGATGCTTTCCTCGCTCAAGGGGAAACGGGCTCAGCCGGTGTATGTGCTCATGGATTCGTGGTATCCGTCCCAAGCGCTCATCGAAGCCTGCCTGAAACAAGGATTCCATGTCATCGCCATGCTCAAGACGAACCGGA